>JASFMT010000172.1:0-7462 GCA_050117455.1 Gammaproteobacteria bacterium
GCAGTTAATGACGATGCATTCCGCCAAGGGACTGGAATTTCCCCTGGTGTTCATGTGCGGTGTTGAAGAAGGGCTGTTTCCCCACGAACGTTCCATCGAGGAACCCGGCCGCCTCGAGGAAGAACGCCGGCTTTGTTATGTGGCCATCACCCGCGCCCGGCAACAACTTATTTTATCCCATGCCGAAAGCCGCCGCCTGTACGGCAGTGAAAGTTATCCCGCACCATCGCGATTTATCCGGGAAATTCCCAATGACCTGATCAACGAAGTACGTATCCAGGGCAGCGTGTCGTCACCATCCCGTCTTTCCGATTTTGACGAAGCGGAACCGGCGGCGGAGTTTTACCTCGGACAACGGGTGTCACACGCCAAGTTCGGAGAAGGTGTCGTGTTAAATTACGAGGGCCACGGCCCCAATGCGCGTATCCAGGTTAATTTCAATGATGTTGGCAGCAAGTGGCTGGTGGTCGCGTACGCCAACCTGGAAGTTGCATAGTTAATTTGAATCTGGTCGGACTCGTTCCGGCAAGACAAATTTATAACGCAAACTCGCCAGGACGCAGAGATTAGAATACGCAAAACTTCGTTGATTGATTTACGATAAGCGCTGAACAAAACCTGTCGAAAGGATGTTTGGTGGCAACAACTGATTGATCAGCTGGATTTGTATATTCGTGAGCAACACCGATCATATTTTTTTATTACCTGAAATGCTTTGCGACTTAGCGGTTTAAAACAGGCACGAAATGATTCATTGAGCATGCGGATACATCAATGGCGTAGATGTAAAAAAAACCGTAAACTCACCGGCAACGAGTGTTTTCACGCAAATTTAATAACTAGAAGGAACTTTGCCATGCGTATAGCCCAACTCAAAGCTCTAGCAGCTTTCTCTATCGTACTAATTGCCCTGAGCGCCTGCGGCAAACAGCAATCATCGTCAGAATCCGGCAAGCCGCAGCCGGCGGCAGCATCTGCAACACAAGAAACCTACGACTGGAAAATGGTGACCACGTGGCCACCTAATTTTCCCATCTTCCAGGAAGGTGTTGAACGTTTTGCAGATGACGTAAAAACAATGAGCAATGGGCGCCTGAATATCAAAGTTTACGCCGGTGGCGAACTGGTACCACCGCTACAAACTTTTGATGCGGTTTCGCAAGGCACCGTGGAACTCGGTCATGGCGCGGGTTATTACTGGGCGGGTAAAATTCCGGCGGCGCAATTTTTTACCGCGGTACCCTTCGGCATGAATGCCCAGGGCATGAACGCCTGGTTGTATGGCGGCGGTGGCTGGGAACTTTATAAAGAAGTTTACGATAAACACAACCTGGTGCCTTTTCCCATGGGAAATACCGGCGTGCAGATGGGCGGCTGGTTCAACAAAAAAATTGAATCCGTCGAAGATTTACAGGGATTAAAAATGCGCATTCCGGGACTTGGCGGTAAAGTCTTCGCAGCAGCCGGTGGTACACCGGTGTTGCTGGCCGGTGGCGAAATTTACACGTCCCTGGAGCGCGGTAACATCGACGCCACCGAATGGGTCGGCCCTTTCCACGATGAACGGCTGGGGCTATACCGGGCGGCGAAATATTATTACTATCCCGGCTGGCACGAGCCCGGCCCGGTCCTGGAGCTTATCGTTAACAAAAAAGCTTATGGATCGCTGTCGGATGACTTAAAGAAAATTATCGAAGTGGCGGCCGCCGCGTCCAACGTCTGGATGTTATCGCAATTTGAAGCCAAAAACCTTGAAGCATTACAGCGCATCAAGGACGATCATAACGTGGAAGTGCTACCCTTTCCCGATGATGTCATCAAGTCATTGCATAAATTCACCAAACAGGTGATGGAAGAACAGGCGGCCAGCGATCCGGAATTTAAGAAGGTATATGAAGCCTATACCAAATTCAGCAAGAATAATGACAGCTGGAATGCGCTGTCTGAAGCGGCCTACCAGCGGGCGCGCAACCTGGAATAACTACCGCAACAGGAAAGCAAGAGCAAACCGCTATGGAAAAAATAGAACAGGGCCAGAAAGAATTATCCAGGGCCAAGCGACGGCTTGAAGCCATCGGCGACATGTTTGTGGAAACATTCCACATTCTGGCCCTGTTCGTCCTCGGCGCCACAGTGATCTGGTCCGCCGCCGCAGAATACCTGGCTATCATCGAGGCTGGCCACCCGAAACTAAAAGATATATTGTTATTGTTTATCTACCTGGAGATCGGCGCCATGGTGGGTATATATTTCAAAACCAAACGCCTACCGGTGGTGTTTCTAATTTACATTTCCATCACCGCGTTGACGCGAGTGTTAACCGTTGATATCAAAACCATGGATTGGCAACACATTCTGGTCATTAGCAGCGCGATATTGATACTGGCCCTGTCGGGCACCTTTGTTTCCAATAAAAACCCCCTGTTAAACCTCACCAAACGGCAACAGGAAGTGCCGGATGATGCTGGTGATGTCCGCTGAACGCAGAATCTCTGTTGGTTTTTGTTAGCTCTAAAAATTGGACAAGCCACAAAAGAAAATGCCGGCTGGACTCATCTAGCCGGCATTTTTATGCTTTTCTATAGCTTTGCGTGCTAAAACAATGCACTGAATTTTATTTATTGGCTCAGTACCAGAGGTAATTAAAAGTAAACTGGATAGACGATGTTTCCAGCGTCAAATTACTGAAATCTGAACTATCAATATCCGTTCTTAGCAATGTCACTTCCAAATGCAAATGGTCATTGACTTCATATCCACCGCCAATCATGGTTGCATTACCGGTATCAGCTTCAATATTACTTTCAAATGGCGCATCAATATCGCCGACACCCACCGCAGCCAGGATATAACCGGACGGAGCTGACGAAGAAAAATAATACGACGCACCAAGCCCGCTTATGCCAACCAGAAATGTTGTATTTGACCCATCAGAACTGAACCATGAAGCATTACGAACGTAGTAAAGTGCAAACTGATTGGTAATACCTCCCCCCAGCTTTAAGGAAGTCGCTATACCACTTTCGGAATCCGACCCGAGTTGGAAGCCATTATTAAATGAGTCAATATCAATGGTGTGAAGACCCGCACCGAGCCCCAGAATAAACCCGGTCCGATTCTCGTCAAATGCATGAGCAAATTGCGATATCCCCATAAACAGTACGAAGAGTAAATATTTTTCTTTAATCATTGTTACCACCTTTATAATAATTATATGTATCTTATTTTTTAACTTATTATTAATCCTTTTATACCCCTACCTCATGCTGTCCATCAGGTCCGGTAACCATAAAATCAGCTCCGGGAATATAATCAGAATAGCCAGGGTAATCACCTGGATCACCACGAAAGGAATGATACCGCGATAGATCTGATGCATGCGAACGCTTTCAGGGGCGGCGGCCTTGAGATAGAACAGCGAAAAGCCAAAAGGGGGCGTCAGGAAGGAAGTTTGCAAGTTCATGGCGATCAACACGGCGAACCACATGAGATCCATCCCCATGAGCGCGGCAATAGGCGCCAGTATGGGCACGACGATAAACGTGATTTCAATAAAGTCCAGGAAAAATCCCAACAGGAACAACAGCAACATACTCACGAACAGGAAGCCCCATTGACCGCCAGGCAAACCGGTCAGTGCATCGGTTACGAGATCATCGCCGCCCATACCGCGAAACACCAGCCCAAAAGCGGTGGCGCCAATTAGTATCAAAAACACCATGCTGGTCATGCGCGTGGTGCTGCGCATTGCTTCGTTAAGGTTGGCGAGGTTTAACTTTTTATGGATAGCGGCCAATACCATGGCGCCCAGCGCACCGATAGCGGCAGATTCCGTGGGAGAGGCAAACCCGACAAATATCGAACCCAGTACAGCCACCACGAGAAACAACGGCGGTATCAGGCTTTTTAAAACGCGTTGATACAGATCTTTGCCGGCGGCGGTGGTGGTAACAGTGGCGGGCGCATGGTCAGGATTTAGCTTGGCGGTAATCAGAATATAAATAATGAACAATACAATCAGTACCAGTCCCGGGGTTACCGCGCCCATGAACAAGCGGCCGACGGGAACACCGATAACATCGCCCAGCAGCACCAGGATAATACTGGGCGGAATAATCTGCCCCAACGTACCAGCCGCCGCGATGGAACCTGTCGCCAGCTCGGTCCGGTAACCGTGTTTTAACATAACGGGCAACGCAATTACCGTCATGGTAACCACGGTGGCACCAACGACACCGGTCGTCGCTGCCAGCAGCGCACCGACAACGACGATGGATACCCCCATCCCGCCGCGTAATTTTCCAAACAACTCGCTCATGGTTTCCAGGAGTTCTTCGGCCAGGCCGGATTTTTCCAGGATCACTCCCATAAAAACGAAGAGGGGAACCGCGAGCAAGGTAAAATTGGTCATAATGCCCCAGATACGCAGCGGCAACAGGGAAAAGAATTCAAATCCGAGAAAAATACTGCCGAACAAAAAAGCCACCGCACCCAGGCTGAATGCCACCGGAAAACCAAGCAACAACACCCCAACGGCCACAACCAGCATGATAACCGCCCAAATTTCCATGATTATCCCCGGCCTTTATGCTGTGGCGCGTTTGATGCTGAGGATGGCGACAGAAGAATATCGATGCTCCGCAACATTATTGCGACCCCCTGAATAATAAGCAACGCAAACCCAAGGGGCATCGCGGCTTTCAACAAAAAACGATAAGGCAAACCACCGGGGTCCGGAGAACCTTCGCCAATGGAAAATGAGGTGGCCACGAATTCCCAGGAGGCAACGATGATCAGCACACAAAACGGTAACAGGAAAATAAGTGTACCCAGCAAATCGATCCACGCCCGGTGACGGTCAGACAGGTATTTGCTCTGATAAAAAATGTCCACCCGCACATGGCCATCGTGTTTCAGGGTATAAGACGCGCCCAGTAGAAAAAGGACGGCAAACAGGTGCCATTCCAGCTCCTGCAGCGCCACGGAACCGATATGAAAAACAAACCGCATGAACACGTCGTAGCTGATGATTAATACCATCGCCAGCACGCACCAGGAAATGGCAATACCACACCATTCGCTGATTCTCTCAACAGGACCGATAAGGGAACGGATTGCGCGCTGCATGGGATGGCTAATCTTTGTTGTTATGAGACTAATATATGTTAATAGTGATTCTTTTATGATCCGGGCATTCTAACCGCCCGGCCCGCCAAGCTCAATTGCAGGTGGACACTCCTTTAACTCACTGTTATAAATAGCTTTATTACTAATAATGACAACCGATAAATAACCGAAACTGGCCATGTAATAAGTTATACGCGTCTTTCCGGGAATCTGTGAGCCGGATCAAGGTACGTCGTTAAAGAAAAAAACCTGCCTGCCGATCATGTCAGCGATTTACCCGGAATTTATTTATCCGCCCGCTGCAAACTATTAACATTGATCAGCAGCAGCACGCGGCACTGACATAGAACGACAATCCGACACGCTGGAGCTAAAAATTATGAAACGTCTACTCGCTAGCGCCGCCTGCGTTGCTGCATTTTGCAGCCAAGCCTACGCAACACCCGTCTATCATCCGCCTGGAACGAATCTTACCTTTGGTTCGGTTAGCAACGGCCGCACGATTATGTCCGATATCGCCAACCCGGCTGCCAGTGCGCCATCCATGTTGAAAAATGACGATGATCTGCGGTTCGGAATCCTGAGCTCCGTTGGCTTCGGGGTAGAATATGGCGATGTTGACAGTTTATTCGATGAGCTGGATGCGGCTGCGGATGACTTGAATAACTCCTTCACAAACTTTGCACCAGCAGATGTCGACACTTCAATCAACGATATTAATGGTATTCTGGGAGCAATCGAAGATGACGGTTATGGTAAAGCATTTGTCTCTCTTCATGCGCCTTTGATGCCGTTGGTGATTTCTTCTGACCTGATTGGAGGCACGTTGGCGTTAGACCTGAACGCCAGCGGAATGGCGCGGCTGGGGGCCATTCACGACGAAATTGTATTCGATACAGCTGAAGCGGCAAGTATTATCGCAGGCACAAGCTCAAACCCCAATCCATCCATCGGTTACGCTGGTGACGTTTACATTGACGCCAGTGGCCCTGATGTTCTCTATGATCTGGAAAACGACAGCAGCGTTATATTAAATGCTGCGTGGATCGTGGAAACGGCACTGGGTTACAGCCGAGAAGTATTGTCCGCACAGAGTGGCCAACTGTACGCGGGCATACGTGGCAAGCTCTACCAAGTTACGCTGTACCGCGACTTCGAACGCGTGGACGACACAACCAATTCCGAAGATCTGTTTAACGATCTGGAGTTTGACGACGGTGAGACCACCAGCGATATCGGCCTCGATTTCGGCCTGTTATGGACTGGCGGCCACTATCGTGTAGGCGCAACACTAGCCAACATTAATGAACCGGAGTTTGATTACAACGATGTTGATCCGATAAAACTATCGACAGTGAATGACCCCCGTATACTCGCGTTAATGTCAAACGATCGCACCTACACTATGGAAAAGCAATTAACCGTAGAAGGCGCCTTGCACAGTCAGAACGAAAACTGGTTGTTTGCCGCCAGTTATGACGTCAATGAAGTGGAAGGCCCGGCCGGCGATGACTACCAGTGGATGACCGCCACCGTTGCCTATCTCAATGACGGCTGGATTTTACCCGGTCTGCGTGCAGGTTACCGCGCCAACCAGGCGGGTTCCGAACTGAGCTACCTCACCGGAGGCGTCACCCTGTTTGGTGTGGTTAACATGGATCTGGCCTATGGATTGGAAGAAGTGGAAGTGGACGGTGAAAAGGTCCCGCGCAGCTTTATATTCAACATGGGACTGGAAGTTACTTTCTAAATATATTAAATAGCGCCATCAATTTATAGGTTTTAAGGGAGGAGATTCAAGGATATAGTCGTGCAAGGATGCACCCCTCGTTCCTCAGGGTTCTTAATCGCTAAATGTCCAGCCTGCCTGTACAAACGCACCGGAACCATCTTCGTTACCAGACGCGGCCACATCAATCTGCAAGCCCCACAGAACCAGTCCGATACCCCCGGTAAAGGTCGATAATTTCTCACCCTGAAAATTCTGGTTGTAGCCCAGTCGCAGCATAAACGCCGGGAACATTCGCCATTCCCAGCCGATACCGGCGCTTAACGTGTCGGAAGCATACCCCACGCCATCGTTTTTCAACAAATCCAGGTCCAGTTCCACCACGGCACGCCGTGACTTATACGCAATCGCAGCCCGAAGCTGTGGCGCCAGGGTATAATCATCACTGCTATTGCCCAACTGATTTTCGTGCTTGAACAGGTTCTTTAACACCAACGCGGTTTTCCAGACACCGTATTCCTTGGCGATACCTAAATCAATATTTAATGCCGAATCCCTTTTGCCCTCGTCGTCCTTCAGCGTGAGACTGGCGGACGCCGCAGGGTC
>JASFMT010000173.1:0-7452 GCA_050117455.1 Gammaproteobacteria bacterium
ACCGGTGCCGGCGCAGCGATCACCGCGGCACACATAAAAGCACTACAAAGCGTTGCCGCCACACAGAGCGAAGCCGTAACCTGCTTTGTGTGACGAGCAAACTCATGTATGACAATCACGTTCATCGTAATTTGACAAATCGCTGGGTGTTAAGAACCAGCTTATTACGTTGATTAATACACTAACTCCGCACGGCGGTTCTGCGCCCAGGCTTCTTCATTGTGGCCCAATGCTGCAGGACGTTCTTCGCCATAGCTGACTATCCTGATCTGGCTGGCAGCCGCGCCGTTGGCCATCAATATACGACGAACGGCATCCGCACGGCGCTCACCCAGAGCGATGTTGTATTCCCGGGTACCCCGCTCGTCGGCATGTCCTTCCACGGTAATCGCGGTACCGGAATTGTTTGACAGGTATTCCGCATGGGCACGCAACATGGACATGGCATCATCGTGCACCACACTGCTGTCGAAATCGAAGTAGACGACGCGTTGTGCCAACAAGCCTTCTTCCAGCGGATCAACTTCCGGTTCCGGTGGCGGCGCGGGTTCTTCCTGCGCTTCTGCAGTACTGGATTCAGCCGCACTCGCTGCTGCATCAGCATCACCCGCCGCGGCGCCACCGCCGGCAACTTCAGCTGATTCCTGTTCCGCTTCGCCGGTCGTTCCACAGCCACTGAGTACCAATACCGCGGGCAATAACAACGCTACTAATAGTTTGGATAAGATTTTCATCTTTTACTCCTTATTTTTTGTTTAACGGGGACCATGCCGGCTCCCTCACTTCATCTACATCATCGTCAGTCGATAATTTTTGTCGAATACTGCCATCTACAGATACTGCTGCTAATTGACCTTGACCGCGGTCGGTTGTTGTTGCATAAATCACCATACTGCCATTGGGTGCAAAACTGGGTGATTCATCCAGTTTGCCATCCGTCAATACATTGAGATAGCCGGTCTCCAGTTCCATCACGGCAATTTTATATTCCAGACGGCGGGTCGCTTCGTTGCGCAATGCCGACACCATCGCAACCATCTTGCCATCCGGCGACACCGCGGCCCTTGCATTTTCCACGCCTTCAAACGTCAACCGGCTGGTTCTGCCACCAGTTGACGACGTTTTGTACAGTTGCGGCCGGCCACCTCGATCCGAGGTAAATATTATCGATTTACCATCGGGCGTCCACACGGCTTCCGTTTCAATGGCCCAGTGGCGCGTGATTTGCCGTACCTTTTTGCTTGCTAAGTCTAAGACATAAATTTCCGCGTTGCCATCTTTATGATTCGTAAACGCTAATTTTTTTCCATCCGGGGACCACGAAGGTGAACTCTGTCTCCCTTTTAAAGGGACGGTCAGAATTTTTCGGGCTCCGGATGACCATTGCTGAATAACGATGCGTTGCTGACCCCCGCGTTCATGGGATACATACGCCAGCTTTTTGCCATCGGGCGACCACGTTGGCGAATAAATGGGCTCTTTAGACTTCAGGAGTACTTGAGGGTTGTATCCGTCAGCGTCCGCCATCCATAGCGAATAGTCTTTACGGGTTTTGTCCGCTTTGCTGGGGGTGGCTGTTATGTAGGCAATCTGGGTCGAGAATGCACCGGGTTCACCGGTGAGTTCTTCATATATGATATCGCTAATTTTGTGGGCAGCAGCGCGAAAACTGGATTCCTTACCCACCACGTTATAGGCAGTCAACTCTTTAGCCTGGTACACATCGTATAACCGGAAACCGATGCTGTAGCTATTATTCCCTTCATATTTCACATTGCCGATGACCAGTGCTTCCCGCTGCATCAGGCGCCAGTTTTGAAACTTGATGTCCTCCGGTTTCGTCGGCTGGGCCAGCATATCCTTGGCCCGCATAGGATCAAAACGACCGGTACGTTTCAAATCACTGGCGATAATCTCTGCCACGCTAGTCGGCGGTTTGCGCGCGCCCTGCTCGCCGAAGGGCACTATCGCAATGGGCAAAGCGGATTCCACGCCCTGGGTAATTTCGATGGTTAACGGCGCCGACCATAAAGGTGGACTGATCATTACCAGTAATAATAAAACTATATATCTCTTTTGCATCATCTGCACACTTTACTCATCCATAAATTTATCGGTTATTCTTCCGGTTTAAACTCAAATTTAACATCGCGAAACTTCTCGAACAAACCGGGATCCGTTGGTACCGGGAGTGGCACCGCTTTGTAAACTGCTTTTTCCACGGAACTGTCAAAAATCCCGTTGCCACTACTTTTTACAATTTCCACATGGGCAACGTCGCCACCGGGAATTAACCGCACAAAAACAGTGCATGACATTCCAGGCTTCGCTGCAGCGGGTTTACGCCAATTTCGTTCCACCCTTTGCCTAATGAGTGCGGTGTAGCGTTCAATCTCAGATTGAATTCGCTTTTCATTCTCTGCCTGCAGTGCCTGCTGTTCTTTGTCCAGCTCAGCCTGCCGTAACGCTTCCTCTTCGGCGGCAATTTCCGCCAGGCGGCGTTTTTCCTCTTCGGCCTTGCGGCGGCGCTCCGCTTCTTCTTTACGGCGCTTTTCCTCTTCAGCCTTGCGTCGGCGTTCCTCCGCCAGGCGTTTCTTTTCCGCCCGCGCTTTGGCCAGACGCTGTTCTTCCAGTTTGCGTTGCTTTTCCTCTGCTTTACGCTTGCGCTCTTCGGCTTCGCGCTGCTTTTTGACTTCCGCTAACCGTTTTTCTTCCGCCAGCCGTTTCTTTTCACGCTCCAGCTTTTGCTGTTCCAGCTTGGCCAGCTCTTCCTGCTTGCGCTTTTTCTCCTCTTCGAGCCGTTGCTTTTCCTGCTGGCGCTGCTTTTCCAGTTCCGCCAGGCGCTTTTCTTCCTGCTCACGCTTTTTACGCGCCTTTTCCGCTTCCTCGTCCAGTTTGCGCTGGCGTTCCTTTTCTTTACGTAGACGATCCTGTTCGGCTTTTTTCAGCTTGTTCAGCTGTTCCTGCACTTTGGATTCATCAACACTGACCGCTTTAACGATTTCCACTTGCGGTTTGGGTCTTTCGGCCTCGCGATCCCAGTCCAGGCTGATCGTCAGCACCGCAAACAGCGCCACGTGCACCAATATGGCATAAAACAATGCCGACGGACTTTTAAAAATCGTTTTAAACACAACCTAAACTCGCTGTCCTTTGCAGTGACAATTATTCTTGCGGATTATTTTTTTTGTTCGTCAGGCGTACGAGTAATCAACCCTACACTGGGCACACCGGCGCCTTGCAGCAACGACATGGCATTGACGACTTTTTCATATTGCACGTTGCGGTCACCCTTGATCATCACCGGTGTCCCGGGCTTGTGGCGCAGTACCGCGGCAACCATGGTTGTCATCTTGTCCGCATCGATGGCCTTATCAGGTGTCTCACCAACATTTAAATAATAATTACCCTGCACATCGACAGAAACTATTAGCGGCTCATCTGCGTCTTTTGACAACGGTTCAGCACTCGCCTGCGGCAAATCCACACTAACACCCTGCGTTAACAACGGCGCGGTTATCATAAAAATAACCAGCAGTACCAACATCACGTCGATGTAAGGTACCACGTTAATTTCGGACATGGGTTTCTTACGGATGCGATGGATATGGTTAGCCATTAGCGATGCGCCTGTCGTTGCAAAATACTGGAAAATTCATCAATAAAGGTTTCGTAACGGGAAACCAGTCGTTCGAGTTCAGTGGCGTAGCGGTTATAACCTACCACGGCGGGTATCGCTGCAAACAAGCCCATGGCGGTCGCCACCAATGCTTCTGCAATACCCGGCGCCACCATGGCGAGCGTGGCCTGTTTCACATTACCCAGTGCGCGGAACGAATTCATAATCCCCCATACGGTTCCGAATAAACCAACGTAAGGACTGGTGGAACCCACCGTTGCCAGGAACGGCAAACTGCGTTCCAGTCGATCCGTTTCACGGGTCAGCGCCACGCGCATGGCCCGTTGCGAGCCATCCATCACCGTGCGCATATCGATACCCTGTTGCTTACGCAGCCGGGCAAATTCCTTGAACCCAGACTCGAAAATATTAGCCATGCCCGACGCTTCAACCCGGCCCGAGGTCACCTGGTTGTAGAGACTGCCGAGGTCACCACCGGACCAGAATTTTTCTTCAAACTCTTCCGCGGCAACCCGTGCTTTTTTCATGATCCGCCATTTCTGAAAAATCATGGTCCAGGACATCACCGACACTATCAACAACAACCCCATGACAATTTGTACCAGCACGCTGGCGTTACGTACCAAACTTACTATTGAAAGATCAGCTTCCACCGAATATCTCCCTGCTTATTTTTTCCGGAATGACTTTTGGTCTCAATGTATCGGCCATTAAGCATGCAACTTTGACCTGTCCCGTACACAAAAGCTCACATTCACCGTCGGCCCGGCTCACCGCCTGGTCGAAAGTCAAGCTTGCTCTACCCTGTTTGGAAATTGCGACAGAAACGTTTAACAAGTCGTTAAACGTCGCAGGTTTCACATACTCTAGCTGTACAGATCGGACCGCAAAGATCAGTCCCTCTTGTTGGGCCAATTGATCCTGCTCGATTCCAAAGGAGCGTAACCATTCGGTACGCGCACGTTCCAGGAACCGAAGATAATTGGCGTAGTAAACAACACCACCACTATCCGTGTCTTCGTAATAGACACGCACTTGCCAAATAAATTCCCTCAATTATAACAACCCTTTAGGTCAAACATTATGACACTTTATGGCGCTTTATGGCACATTCTGCAAATCTCATGCTGAAATGTGGGAACAGCTACTTTTACTCGAACAGATCCGCCGTGCTGGCACCGTTCGTTTTGTTGCTGTCAGGAAATGTCAGGCCGAAATGCAGGTAAGCATTTCGCGTCGCCACACGGCCACGGGGAGTTCGCATCAAAAAACCCTGCTGGATGAGAAAAGGCTCAATGACGTCTTCAATAGTACCACGTTCTTCACCGATTGCAGCAGCGACATTATCAAGACCAACCGGGCCTCCGTCGAATTTTTCAATCACCGCCAGTAACAATTTGCGGTCCAGTAAATCAAATCCGTGAATATCCACATCCAGTAAATCCAGCGCTCTGGAAGCAATGTCCGTGGTTATTGTCCCGTCGGATTTTATTTCAGCGTAATCGCGCACCCTGCGCAACAGGCGATTGGCGATACGCGGCGTACCGCGCGAACGCTTGGCGATCTCAGCGGCACCTTCTGCTTCGATGGCAACTTCAAGTATTTTTGACGAACGCTGTACGATGGAAGTCAATTCCTGCTGGTTATAAAACTCCAGCCGTTGCACGATGCCAAAACGATCCCGCAATGGTGAAGTCAGTAAGCCGGCCCTTGTCGTCGCCCCGACCAGGGTAAACGGTGGCAGATCCAGTTTTACCGACCGCGCCGCCGGCCCTTCGCCGATCATGATGTCCAGCTGGTAATCTTCCATCGCCGGATAAAGCACTTCTTCAATGATCGGGCTTAAGCGATGGATCTCATCGACAAATAATACATCCCGCGGTTCCAGATTGGTTAACACCGCCGCCAGGTCTCCCGGGCGTTCCAGCACCGGGCCCGACGTTTGTTTCAGATTAACACCCATCTCATGGGCAATGATATGCGCCAGCGTGGTTTTACCCAGCCCGGGAGGGCCAAAGATGAGCGTATGATCCAAGGCCTCACCTCTTTTTTTGGCTGCCGGAATAAAAATTTCCATTTGTTCACGGACACCGGGCTGCCCCACATACTCGGTTAACTTTTTGGGCCGAATGGCCCGGTCATGCCACTCTTCGGCAGTTTCGCCGGGAATTTTGCCGGCACTGATGAGTCGATCCGCTTCAATCATAGTTGTTGGCCGCTTGAGAGTTTGTTGGTCCTTTGTTACCGGTTATCGTACTGAGACACCCACTGCGGGTATCAACTGATATTAAACGTCAGCGTCGAATCATTTCGAAACAGTTTGCAGTGCCTGCCGTATAATTTCTTCACTGGGTAACCCCCGGGTATCAATTCCGCTAACCATTTTACTGGCTTCCGGGGGTTTAAATCCCAGCGCAATTAACGCGCTCAATGCATCTTTCAATTCGTCCGGCGGAGCTCCATCATCAGGTAAACGCACAGGCGTTTGCTCATCTTCTGACTGCGCAAGCACATCTTTCAGGCGATCACGCATTTCAATTATCAAGCGCTCGGCGGTTTTCTTACCAACACCGGGAATGCGGGTCAGACTGGCGATATCATTACTTCTTACCGTCATCGTAAATTCGCGGCTGGTCATGCCGGACAACAGGGTCAGCGCCAGTTTACCGCCGACACCAGAGACTTTAATGAGACTGCGGAACAAAGCACGTTCATTCTGGTTCATAAACCCATAGAGCAGATGAGCGTCTTCCCTCACGATGAGATGCGTATATAAAACCGCTTCCTCGCCGACCTTTGGCAACTCGTAGAACGTGGTCATGGGTGCTTCGATTTCATAACCCACGCCATTAACATCCAGCAACAGGGCTGGTGCTTTTTTTTCAATGATGACTCCGCGCAAACGTCCTATCATAGTTCACTCACCGGTAACGTCCTTTACGCATCCCCTTAACACCCGTCATTCGCGACAACGTGTTGCGGGTATTGGCATGGCACATGGCAATGGCCAGGGCATCGGCGGCGTCGGCCTGCGGCGATGCTGACAAACTCAGTAACACCTGTATCATATGCTGGACCTGCTCTTTACTGGCGTTACCTTTGCCGACCACTGACTGTTTAATTTCGGTGGGAGTATATTCTTCGATGGCAACGGAACGATTGACCACCGCACAAATTGCCGCGCCGCGCGCCTGCCCCAGTTTCAGCGCCGAATCGGCGTTACGGTGGATAAAAACTTTTTCAATGGCGACTTCATCGGGAGCATACTCAATGAGCAGTTCCTGTATGCCATCGAAGATAATGCGCAATCGTTGCGACCATTGCTCGTCGTTGGCCCGCACACAACCGCTGCTAATATAACGCGCCTGGTAGCCATCACTGTCAATGATGCCGTATCCAGTAATCCGTGAACCCGGGTCAATGCCAAGTATGCGCGTCACAATTGGGCCATCACCTCGTCGGATATATCTGCGTTGGAATGAACGTTTTGCACGTCATCGAGATCTTCAAGTGTATCAATCAGGCGCATGGCTTTCTGCGCGTCGTCCAGTTCCAGATCAACGGTAGTCGATGCCTGCATTATCACATCAGCCCGTTCGGGCTTCAGGCCGTGTTCCTGCATCGATTCTTTGACTGACAGGAAATTCTCCGGCGTGGTGGTCACGTCAATGCTGGTGTCGTCGTTGACAATCACATCTTCGGCGCCGGCTTCCACGGCCGCTTCCATGATTTTCTCTTCGTCACTGCCTTCGGGGAAAGTCAGCATACCGATTTTTTCAAACAAAAACGCCACCGAACCATTGGTCCCCAGA
>JASFMT010000174.1:0-7451 GCA_050117455.1 Gammaproteobacteria bacterium
GCAGGGCCGTAAGGCATTTTCCTGCATAGTCTGGAACCGGAATGGCGGTGATGCAAGTCCCGGACGTTTCAACGATCACAAGGATCATTGGGGGAGTAAGGTAGACGCAAAAATCCCGGCCGATATTTACCGGTGATTTGTGGAACGTGTCGGAATTCAGTCAGGCCAGGGTGGCGTTGTGTGTTAACCGGTGGCCCGGCTCACGTTGGCATCCAGGTCAAAGGGCTCTTCGTCATCCACTTCGATGACTTTCAGATGGTTCATATCAGCCCAGCGCATAATATACCCGTACATTTCCGGATAGCTGTCTTTCAGGTGAGGATCAACAGCCACGCATTTGATCCCGTTGACGGTCAAAGGCTGGAGCATGGGTGAATACTGGATGCGATGATCACGCCCGAAAGTGGAGAGCGCACCACTCATCCTTTCGGCCCAGTCGCTGGGACGAAATTTACGGCCACTTTCTGTAATTCCTTCGATGATGATCTTTTTCACGGCTATCGTAGACAAACTTTCCATTGGTGCCGCCCTTGTGCTATCCAGCCTGGTAGGAATCCATCGTTTCTCACAATTGTTAAGATTGTGAGTGCTGATGCAGATTTGCCCCCGCTGCTGTGTCTTAAGGGTCGCGCCAATGACTGTTAAACAAATTGTGAGCGAACTGACGTTAAATCGGCGGATTTTTCCGCGTTCCCCTTGTTAGAGGGATTTTAGCGTCAAAGTTTAAAAAATTTCTGCTGGCGCGATATTTTGCAGCGATTAACTACAGTCATTTATAATTTTATCACTTGTACCGCAGCTTTGTATACGGCCAGCGTTATGTTCACATTATCGGACATTGTGACGTTCTCTTGAATCACGCTGGTGCGGGAGCGCCAATCGGTTTTCGCGCAGTTGTTACCAATTCAAATAGCAGCACGCAATAATATCGTGTATGCGGATTTGCGTTGACGGCTAATTGAAACCATCGGGCTGCTGCCGCACACTAAGCGGCCGTGTTGTGAACCACCGGCGCTGAATTCCGCCGTGATTTTCAGCCGGTATAGCCAGGGAAAGGCGGATGATCGCCAGTGAGGTGAAATTGCTGCAATTTTAGCCTTGGGTGCTTGACGAAACGCGTACTTACCAGTACTTTTGCAGGTTCACATCACTATTTGTGAATTAGCGTATCATCAGAGGGTGTATGCAAACTGTCACGAGAGGGAAGCTAGCGCACTATTGCCGAGTGGTCGTCGTCGGCCGCTAGTGTCGTCCCGTGGTCGGGATGAGCTGTGCTAATTGTTCCTGCTTGTGGGGTTTTCATACACCCTCTTTATATTCGGATAACAGACTTCTTTAACAGATAACGTAGGCGAAAGATCGTGAAACTAAGTGGCGGTGAAATACTGGTTCAGTTTCTCCATGACGAGGGCGTTGAATACATCTTCGGCTATCCTGGCGGTGCTGTGTTGCACATATATGATGCAATTTACCAGCAGGACAAGGTGAAACATATTCTGGTGCGTCACGAGCAGGGCGCAACGCACGCCGCGGACGGCTATGCCAGGGCGACCGGAAAACCGGGTGTCGTGCTGGTGACATCCGGTCCGGGCGCCACCAACGCCGTGACCGGTATTGCCACCGCTTATATGGATTCGATCCCGATGGTTATCGTCACGGGCCAGGTGGCCACGCAATTCATCGGTAGTGACGCGTTTCAGGAAGTCGACGCCGTGGGCATTACCCGTCCCTGCGTGAAACATAATTTTCTCGTGAAACGGGTCGAAGACCTGGCCGAAACACTGAAAAAAGCGTTTTATGTCGCCAGCACTGGCCGTCCTGGACCAGTGGTCGTGGATATCCCCAAGGATGTCACCGCGCCGAACATCAAGATTGATTACAAATACCCGGAAAAGGTGTCGATGCGATCCTACAACCCGGTGATTAAAGGGCATCCAAAGCAGATACGCCAAGCTGCAGATATTATTTTGTCCGCCAAACAGCCCATGATTTACACCGGTGGCGGTGTCGTATTGAGTGACGCCGCGGACGAGCTGATCGAGTTCACCCGTTATCTGGGCTATCCCATTACCAGTACCTTAATGGGCCTGGGCGCCTATCCCGCGAACGATCCCCAATTCATGGGCATGCTGGGTATGCATGGCACTTATGAGGCGAACATGGCGATGCACGAATGTGATGTGTTAATTGCCATCGGTGCGCGGTTCGACGACCGGGTGACCGGCGATACGGAAAAGTTCTGCCCCCAGGCCAAGATCATTCACATTGATATTGATCCTTCCTCCATCTCCAAGAACGTGCGGGTTGATGTACCCATTGTGGGTAATGTGCAAACCGTGCTGGCGGACTTTAATGCCGTATTAAAAGAAAAGAATACCAAACCGGACAAGGACGCCCTGGGCAAATGGTGGGACCAGATCAAGGAATGGCAAAAGGAAGATTGCCTGCAATACGACCGAAACAGTGAACTGATCAAGCCACAGTATGTACTGGAAAAGCTCTATGAAGTGACCAGGGGCGATGCCTACATCACCTCGGACGTGGGGCAGCACCAGATGTTCGCCGCGCAGTTTTACAAGTTTGACAAGCCGCGGCGCTGGATCAATTCCGGCGGGCTGGGCACGATGGGGTTTGGTTTACCCGCCGCCATGGGGGTACAACTGGCTTATCCCGATGCACAGGTCGCCTGTATTACCGGCGAAGCCAGCATCCAGATGTGTATTCAGGAGTTGTCCACCTGTATGCAATACATGCTGCCAGTGAAAATCGTTAACCTCAATAACCGTTACATGGGCATGGTGCGCCAGTGGCAGGAGTTGATGTACGAGAGCCGCTACTCCCATTCCTACATGGACGCGTTGCCGGATTTCGTTAAATTGTCCGAAGCCTATGGTCACGTGGGAATACAAATCACTGATCCCAAGGATGTCGAGGGCGCGCTGAAAGAAGCTTTTACCACGTACAAGGACCGGCTGGTGTTTCTCGATTTCATCACGGATCAGTCGGAGAATGTATATCCCATGATAAAAACCGGCCAGGGGCATCACGAAATGTATCTGGCATCACAGCGCGGCAGGGGATTGGCTTAATTATGCGTCACATCATATCAATATTACTGGAGAACGAAGCAGGTGCGCTGTCGCGGGTGGCCGGTTTGTTTTCAGCGCGCGGTTACAACATCGAGTCGCTAACGGTGGCGCCAACGGAAGACGAAACCCTGTCACGCATTACCATGGTGACCAGTGGTTCCGATGAGATCATTGAACAAATCACCAAGCAGCTGAATAAACTCGTTGATGTGGTCAAGCTCATTGACTTAACCGAGGGCGATCATATCGAGCGGGAAATGATGATGATCAAAACCCGGGTCACCGGCGATGAGCGGGAGGAACTCAAACGCCTGGCGGATATTTTTCGCGGGCGCATTATCGATGTCACCGATACCACGTATACCATTGAGCTAACCGGTAACGCGGACAAACTGGATGCCTTTATCAAGGCGTTGAACGCGCCGATCCTGGAAACCGTGCGCTCGGGGGTGGCCGCTATCGCACGCGGGGAAAAATCGCTTCAAACCTGATGCCGTGCGCCTTTCCTGACTAATAACGTAATCACCACTAAATGTGAAAAATCTGAAACAGGAGTCAATTGAAGATCATGAATATCTATTACGACAAAGACTGTGACCTTTCCATAATAAAAAGTAAAAAGGTTGCCATCATCGGTTACGGTTCCCAGGGCCACGCCCATGCCAATAACCTGAAGGATTCCGGTATCGACGTTACCGTTGGCCTGCGTCCGGGGTCTTCTTCCGTGGCCAAGGCGGAGAACAGTGGTTTATCCGTCAAAGATATTCCCGATGCGGTCAAGGATGCCGACGTGGTGATGATTCTGGCTCCCGATGAACATCAGGCAAGTCTGTACCGCGACAATGTCGCGCCCAACATCAAGCAAAATGCCACCTTGTGTTTTGCCCATGGCTTTAACATTCATTTTGGCCAGGTTGAACCCCGGGCCGACCTGGACGTTATCATGATTGCCCCGAAAGGGCCCGGTCATCTGGTACGTTCCACTTACACCCAGGGTGGCGGGGTGCCCAGCCTGATTGCCGTGTTCCAGGATGCATCCGGTCACGCCAAGGAAACCGCGTTATCCTACGCTTCCGCCAACGGCGGTGGCCGCGCCGGTATCATTGAAACCACGTTTCGCGATGAAACAGAAACGGACCTGTTCGGTGAACAGGCAGTATTGTGCGGCGGCGCCACTGCACTGGTTCAGGCGGGCTTTGAAACATTGACCGAAGCCGGTTACGCACCGGAAATGGCCTATTTCGAGTGCCTCCACGAATTAAAATTGATCGTGGATTTGATGTACGAAGGTGGTATCGCCAACATGCGTTATTCGATTTCCAACACCGCCGAGTACGGTGACCTGACCCGTGGTCCTCGCATCATCACCGATGAAACCAAGGCGGAAATGAAGCGCATTCTCGATGAAATTCAAAACGGGGAGTTTGCCCGGGAATTCATCCTGGAAAACCAGGCGAATGCGCCCACGCTGAAAGCGAAACGCCGTATCGGCCGCGAACATCCCATTGAGCACGTGGGCGAGAAGCTGCGCAGCATGATGTCGTGGATTTCCGATAACAAGATCGTTGATAAGACCAAGAACTAATCGACAACGGCGCTATGTCGGGGACGATTCGTTTGCCCCGGCTTAGCGGTCCTGTTTTGCTAGTTTATATCCATGCTTGACCAACCAAATACGCTGATTGCCAGACAGGGCGTGGCGCCCATCGCTGTTGTCCTGCTATTGGCCATTATTGTGCATTACAATTATGGATGGCTACCGGCCGGCGGATTGTGGTTACTCACTCTTGCGTTGGTGTTTTTCTTCCGCGATCCACGTCGCGCCGTTCCGCCGTCCCCATTGGCGATTGTGGCTCCCGTTGACGGTAAAATTGTTAGTGTCGATAAAGTCCAGGATCCCTATTTACAGCGCGAGGCCTGGTGCATTCGTATCAAGGGCAGCTGGTGGGGTGTGTTCACCGTGCGCAGTGTCATGGAAGGTAAGGTGCAAAACCAGTGGTTTGGTACGCTGCCGGACGATAGCAGCTCAAATATCTACGCTAAGTCAGGGATACCGCCTTTCGCACAATGGACCCGCAGTGACGAAGATGACGATGTTGTTACCACGTTATCGCCACGTTTTGGCGTCAAGGGGTCGCGCTGTTACGTACAGAGCGGCGAACGTATCGGACAGGGCAAACGTTGCAGTTATATGCCTTTCGGCAGTCACGCAGAAACTTTCTTACCGTCTAACAGTCGCATTGATGTAAATCCCGGTGATGCCGTGAAAGCCGGCTCCAGTGTCATCGCCACGTTAATGCACTAGCGCGGGGTCGTTGCGTTTCAGCGGTCAATTTTCAACACATAATGAATATATGTTGAGCAATAATGATCGATGAATTAGCTAAATATGACATTTGCTAAACTATTACCAACCACCAGCTCAACGAAACACAACGAAAACGACCACAACAATGACCACAACACCGACCACAATTTCGACCACAACAACCTGAAGGAAGCAACTCAAGGTCATCATGGCTCCCAAAATCCTGGAAAAACAACGTCGCCGCGGTATTTATCTGCTGCCTAACTTATTTACCACCGGTTGTCTGTTTGCCGGTTTTTACGCCATTGTGTCCGCCATGAGCGATAAATTTGAAGCCGCGGCGGTGGCGATTTTTGTCGCCATGATCATGGATGGACTGGATGGCCGGGTGGCCCGCATGACCAACACGCAAAGCGATTTTGGTGCCGAGTATGACAGTCTTGCCGATATGATTGCCTTCGGCCTCGCACCGTCGTTGGTGATGTATGAATGGGCGCTTCACAGTCTTGGTAAGCTGGGTTGGCTGGCGGCTTTTATTTATACCGCCGGTGCGGCATTACGCCTGGCCCGGTTCAATACCCAGGTGGGTATTGCCGGCAAGCGCTACTTTCAGGGGCTGGCCAGTCCTGCAGCTGCTGCCATAATCGCGGGCATGGTATGGGTAGGGGCCGATTATGCGCAGGAGGGTTCGGACTGGCGGTTCATGGCATTTGTCCTGACCTTGATGGCGGGCCTGTTAATGGTCAGCAATATACGTTACCGTAGTTTTAAGGACCTTGATTTAAAAGGAAAAATTCCCTTTTTTACATTGCTGGTGGTGGTTTTGGTATTTGTATTTATTTCCATTGATCCGCCCCAGGTGCTGTTTGCCATATTTTTACTGTACGCGTTGTCGGGACCTGTTTTTACGCTGATTAGCCTGCGTCGCCGGCGGGCTGAACGGCGCCGTGGCAGTGGCGTAACGGCACAGGAAGCGGTTAACGACGAAATGGATAGTGATGAAGCCGGTGATGTGGAGGAAGAAAAAGATAAAAGCGCATAACATACCTTGGCAAATGCTGCTGTAATCGCTATATTATCAATAAATGCGTTGGTAATAATTTCACAATCAACCAGAAGAACACGTTTTTATAACAATGGGCAAATCGACCGACAAAGTGGCCAATTACCCCAGCACCAGCAAGGTTGGTGTTGCCGTGCGTTTTGGCGCGCCCATTGAATTACCCGCCAGCCTGAACCTGCTGCTACTGCCCTAAGGGCAGACTACTCTACTTATCTCTCAATTTTTCTATTTGTCTTTTTCGCATCATACCCTCAAGGGTTTGATATAATTCGGTTAATTAACCGGTATGTGATAGCAGGCGGCATACCGGCGACAGGGTGGAGCACAACCATGAGCGACAATTTAATCATATTCGACACGACATTAAGGGATGGCGAGCAAAGTCCCGGGGCGTCCATGACCCGCGATGAAAAAATGCGGATTGCCAAGGCCCTGGAAAAAATGAAAGTGGATGTCATCGAGGCGGGATTTCCCATAGCCAGTCCTGATGACTTCGAAGCGGTCAAGGCTATTGCCAACGCCGTCAAAGACAGTACCGTATGTGGCCTGGCTCGGGCGTTGGACAAGGATATCGACCGTGCCGGTGATGCCATCAAAAACGCCAATTCCGGGCGCATCCATACCTTTATCGCAACGTCACCCATTCACATGAAAATGAAGTTGCGCATGGAACCGGATCAAGTCCTGGAGCAGGCTGTCAATGCCGTTAAACGGGCGCGAGGGTTTACCGATAACGTGGAGTTTTCACCGGAAGACGCCGGCCGTTCCGATTTTGATTTTTTATGCCGGGTATTGGAAGCCGTGATCGATGCCGGCGCCAAAACCGTAAATATTCCCGATACCGTGGGTTATAACGTACCGCAGCAATTTGGCGATTTGATTGGCCGGTTAATTGAAAACGTGCCCAATTCCGATAAGGCGGTGTTTTCGGTGCATTGTCACAATGACCTGGGTCTTGCTGTTTCCAATTCTCTTGCCGCCGTGGCGAACG
>JASFMT010000175.1:0-7451 GCA_050117455.1 Gammaproteobacteria bacterium
GTCCATTGACAAAAGTACCGCGTTGGTGAATCTCACTGTCAACAAGCAAAAGGTCATTGCACCCCACGTAGACAAAGAAGGACGACTGTGGTTGCTGGACAGTAAAATTAAAACCGCCGAAACCACGCAACAGGATGACGTGTTGAACGTAAACGTGTTTCGGCGGTTGATCGACGATGTACCGTTTTTCGTGGTGACGCATCTGGATATTAATGTCTCCGGTGATCAACGGGAAGTATTGCTGGAAAATGTACTGATCGATAAGTCCATCCCCACTGAGTTGCGCAGCCAGTTACCCGCGCGGCTGGAACCCAACGGCGATCTGCGCATGCAGGTTCGTCCGGGACAATGGCAAATTGAAATTCGTACCCGGTTTGTGAATGCGGTGAACGAGATCCGTATGCCGGTGACATCGCCACCATTGCCGCAACAGGAAATCTGGGTGTTCGATGCGCGCAGCCATTTGCGCGTGGTGGAGGTGGATGGTGTCACGCCTGTTGATCCACGGCAAACCAATCTGCCCACCGAATGGAAATCATTGCCCAGTTACCGTATTAAACCCGAAGACCGTTTTGAGATGGTCGAGATTCGCCGCGGCAATCCACAGCCGGAACCCAATCAGTTGCGATTGCAGCGCACGATGTGGCTGGATTTTGACGGCGACGGCTACACTGTCAAGGACCGAATCACCGGTGACATGCGCCGGGGTTGGCGCTTGAATACCAGCGAGGAACTGGAACTGGGCAGAGTGGTTGTCAATGGACAGCCGCAGTTGATTACCACGTTGGAGGATTCATCGCTTAAAGGTGTTGAAGTGCGTCAGGGCCAGCTCGATCTGGTAGCCATCTCCCGGTACGGAGCATCACGACATGATTTACCGGTGGGTGGCTGGCAGGAAAGTTTCCAGAACATTGAAACGACATTGAATCTGCCGCCGGGCTGGCGCCTGTTTTCAGCGTCGGGCGTGGATAACACACCGAACACCTGGCTGCAAAGCTGGACGTTGCTGGACCTTTTTCTGGTGTTGATTTTATCCATGGCCGTGTTCCGGTTGTGGAACTGGCAATGGGGTTTGATTGCACTGTTAACCTTTACGCTGATCTGGCAGGAATCCCTTGATGCACCGCGCTACGTGTGGATCAATGTATTTATCGCCATTGCGTTGTTGCGCGTCGTGCCGCAAAACCGGTTACGCACGTTCATCGCGACTTACCGCAATCTCAGTTTGCTGGCGCTGGTGATAATCAGCGTACCGTTTATGGTCAACGAAGTACGCAATGGTATTTATCCGCAACTGGAAAAACCGCGGCATATGTTTCTAAAGCAATCAGAAGCTCCGCCGGTGCTTATGGATAGTGGTATTATGGATGAGGCGCAGCGGTTGGCCGAGCCGTTAAGCCGCAGTAAAATTGCCAAATCAATGGCGGCGCCGGAAGCTGACATCGCGAAAGCGCCCGCCGCTGACAACCTGGCGCGGCTGGTAGATCCCGATGCCACTTTGCAAACGGGGCCGGGACTGCCGGACTGGAACTGGCACCGGGTGTACCTGTCATGGACCGGTCCCAGTGACCAGCAGCAACGCACGCAGCTTTATTTAATATCCCCGGCTGCCAACATGCTGATGAATTTTCTACGCGTGGGCTTTTTGTTGCTGATGTTTCTGCTGGTGTTCGAGACACGCGGAAAATACAAAACGGCTGGCAGGATGGCCAAAACGATCGTCCTTGGCGCTGTCACGTTGTTGCCCGCGCTGATGTTACCGGTTAATGATGCCCAGGCGGCGTTTCCCGACGACAAGATGCTTGCTGAACTAAAGCAACGGTTAACCCGTGCACCGGATTGTTTGCCCGGTTGCGCCTCGGTGCCGGATCTTGCCATTTCCATTCAAAATACCCGGTTAACATTAACCAGTAAGGTCCATGCGCATCAGGCAGTGGCGATTCCGTTGCCGGCCCGGGCCGATCAATGGTTGCCAAACACCATTACACTGGATGGCAAACGAGTGAGAGGATTGTATCGTAGCAATGATGGTGTACTGTGGGTGTCCGTTGATCCTGGTATTCACTCCATCAAATTGTCCGGCAGCGCGCCGGATCGAAGTTATTTTCAGTTGCCTTTGTTGTTGAAGCCGCACCATGTGTCGGTCAAAACACGGGGCTGGACAGTCGATGGCGTCAGTATCAACGGTGTACCGGACAGCCAGATCCAGTTTTCCCGTATCCAGAAGCAACTGGATAGCGAAGAGTTTACCCAGTTACAGGCCGGGCCATTGCCGCCGTTTGTCAGAGTGGAGCGGACGTTGAAACTGGGACTCGAATGGCGTGTCGTGACCACTGTGTATCGAGTGAGTGCGTCAAATGCACCTATCCTGGTTAAATTGCCGTTAATCGAAGGCGAGGCGGTGCTTGATGAGAACATTAAGGTGGAAGATGGCAGGGCGGTTATCAGTCTTGCCAGCACCCAGGACCGGTTAACCTGGTTGTCCAGCCTGAAGCAACAACCGACCATCAACTTGGGCGCGGAAAAAACCGCCGACTGGATTGAAGTGTGGCGTTTGGATATTAGTCCAATCTGGCACGCCGCCATGGAAGGTATCCCGGTGATTCATCACCAGGGACGTGACAAACACTGGTTGCCGGAGTGGCACCCGTATCCCGGTGAAAGTGTCGCCATAACGGTAACCCGTCCGCAAAGCGTGCACGGTAAATCAGTAACCATTGATCGCAGTGTGATAACCATTAATCCCGGCAGCCGGGTAACGGAAAGCAAACTGAATTTTACTGTCCGCAGCAGCCAGGGTGCCCAGCACACGATCGTGTTGCCACCTGAGGCAACGCTGAACCAGGTCATGGTCAATAATGTCGTGCAGAATATCCGGCAGGAGGGCAGGCGGGTGACCTTGCCGGTAAATCCAGGGTCGTCGCAATTCGACGTGAGCTGGCGGTTGCCGGAAGGCATTTTGAATTACTATATCAGCCACGAAGTGGACCTTGGCCTGGATAGCGTCAACAGTAGCATCCAGTTGCGGTTGCCACAGGATCGCTGGACGTTGTTAACAGCCGGGCCCCGTCTTGGGCCAGCCGTGCTGTATTGGGGGGTGGTGATAATTGTTTTGATTTTATCGGCTGTTCTGGCCTTTACCCGCGTCACACCATTGCGAACCTGGCAATGGGCGTTGCTGGGCATTGGTTTGAGCCAGGTGCATATTGCCTTTGCCATTGTTGTTGTGGGCTGGTTGATTTTGTTTGGCTTGCGCGAGAAGCTTGTTAGCCAGGCCGGTAACTTTACCTTTGATCTGATACAGATCGGCCTGGCCTTGCTGACCATTGTCGCATTGCTGGTATTGTTCTATGCCGTGCAACAGGGATTGCTGGGGCGTCCGGATATGCAAATCGCCGGTAACGGTTCTACCGCGTATATGTTGAACTGGTATCAGGACCGGGTGCCCGAGGCGTTACCCCGGATCTGGGTGTTGTCAGTCCCGCTGATTGTCTACCGCATTTTGATGTTGTTATGGGCGCTTTGGTTAGCCTATTCATTATTAGGATGGCTACGCTGGTCGTGGCAACAATATTCGGTGGGTGGTTACTGGCGTAAGCTAAAACGCGATAAGGACAAACCGGATTCAAAAGATGCTGAAGATAACGGGCAAACGTACTGACGGCGGCAGTTATCGACTGGTTAACGCGTTGATAGCAAAATTTTACTGTCACTCGGTGCGTTTGGCAATGAATCCGAATACACGTCGTGCCATTTGACGGCTTTGGGTGTCACCGGTAAAAAAGCTGTACCACAAAAATGATTTAATCACTTCCGAGTAATTGATATCCGTTCTACGCCCGCTAAACGTGGTATACGTGCGAATGCGGCGGGTATTGTTACGTGAATTGACTTTGCCCGATGGCAGGATGCGGGTTTTTTCCCAGCGCAACGCAAGGGCCATAGCGCGCAGCACCTTGTGAAAATAACCGCGGTTGCGCACGAACAGCATGTAATACATTAACAGCACAATATCGGATGCCTGATAACTGCTGTCAAAGCCATTATGTTCGACAAAGGCGCCGTCCTGGCGTTGCAGTTCCAGTGCAATATCCAGAAATATATGGCCGCGCTTGATCAAGGTGACATTATTATAGATTTCACCGCAATTGATGTAAGCCAGCGCATCATTCAACAGGTGATATGCCGAATCCTGGTCATGTAAAAACAGCTTAAGATCGTTCTTTGATAACCAGTAAATGGTTTTACGAATGCCCATCCTGATCTCGGTGAGTTGTTTCAGGAACCGGCGCCGGTGCGGGCTGTGATGAATCAGTTGATAACTAATGGCGGCCGCCGTAAGAAAAAGGGCGGCATTGCTTAAACGCTTACCAATATCGGTACTGCGCCGGGACAAAAAACCCACTTCGAAACTTCCATCGGATTGCTGCCTGGTGAATCCGTAGCGAATGCCATTAACGCCCTGTTTTAGAGTAGCTGGATCGTTGGCGGCAATACCGTAAATAATCAAGTCCAATGCATAACGCTGATAATTGATGGAATTGAAGCCGTGACGGTTATGGGACATAGCGCCACCACTATTGGGTTTGGCGCGCAGACCATAAAGGCGGATCAAGGCCGGATCCAGTTCCATCAGCGTGCCGATGCGATCGTCAAAGGATTTAATATCGGCGAAATAATTTCTGGCCAGCGCCAGGTTACCGTGCGCCATTAGCCGGTCCTGCTATCGTCACCACCGCATAATCCCCGTTGTTGTTGGTGTTGTGTTGGTTTTTGATTACGTACTACAACAGCAAACAGCTACAACAAGCACTGCGTGAAGTATTCTGGATACTTCTCACAGGCAATTCCTTTTCAATTTTTCAGTGACCAGTGATTGCCCCGATGTCAGATGGCAATTAAATTACGATACGGCTTTGTTATTTCTAGCGAGCTATCGGAATATTATTGCAGATTCTTCCAATGATATTAAAGGGTAAATTCCTGCGGCAGTATAACGGATTGGTTGAATTTGTCACCCGCCGGGCGCGGCATTAACGATTAGTTCATGCTGCGACAAACCGGCTTGTCCTTTGAGCGACACCTTTGAAAACGTAAGCGTTCTAACCGCGGGACAAGTGTCGCGACAACCTGATTATTATATATAAATCAATAAGTTAAAATCGTTAGTTGCAAGTGTTTCCAGGTTTGAGTGGAATATGCTTTATCTATTGGCGTTAAGACGCTGATTTTATGCGCTATACAGGCTCAATAATCCCTGGCCACGACCGACTTATATTCTACTACGCAACAAACGCAGGGTTTCCAATGGTCGGGTATTAGATACATTCCACCATCAATGCTGAGGGAATGCCGATGGATTTTTCTACCAGCCGTCAAACGGATACGGTATTTTCTGATTGCAGTTGGCCGTTGTCGGTGGAAACGGAATGAATGTTCGGTCACCTGTTGTATAAGGAAGTGCGTAACCTTAGATAATTACGATGATCCGCGGCGCGCGTCTAGTGAGGTCACGTTATCGGTACATTTCCGATCGGTGACTTTGAAAGATTATGCAGGCGCGGAAGCCGATCAGAAGCCATTGTCCGGTTTTTCAGTTGTGATTAAAAACCGCCAGTTCTCAAACGGTTGATGATTGATTTTCGGTTTGGTCACCGTTTCGGAGAATTCGGTTATCTTTACCGATGTGCCCGGCGTTTTGCGCTAGCGTCGATGATGAAAAAGGTGGCGTCAGTCACAATGTTTGTTGACCGTTAATGTTTACGAGTAAACCTGCTTTCAGTATGCTGCATAGAAAACGCATCCAGCGCCTAACCCGCGGCGCTTACAAGGAGGAACTGTTTTGTTGATGGAACTGGGAAAACGTATCTTACAGCAGCTGATTCTGATATCGCTGCTTTACAGTATTTCCGCTAGCGCCATTGTACCTCAGCGAATTGTCAATGAAGTTTATCCCCTGGACGAGACCATTGCCTCTTTCACCAAGGTGATTAATTCCGGCCGGTTAAAAGGATCCGCGCTGGCGGAGATCTACCGTGAGCGGGGCATTCACTACGCGGAATTGGGGCATTATGACAAGGCGGTGGCAGATTTTTCCAATGCCGTCGAGCTTAATCCGAATTATGTCACGGCATTCATCGGGCGGGCGAACGCCTACGCCAAACTGGAACAATACAAGGCGGCTTATCAGGATTTCGCAACCGCTCAGAAATTAAGTCCGAAAAACACCGCGATTTACATTATGCGGGGATCGTTGAACTTTTTGCTTGGACGCTTTGAAGATGCGGTTGCCGACTATCGTTATTATCTCTCGCTGAAACCCAACGATATGTATCGTATGTTATGGCTGCATTTAAGCCAGAAGTATCTGGACAAAAACGGCCCCAGCGATCTTGCCCGGTACAGTAAAAATGTCAATCTTGACGAATGGCCCGGTGCCCTGATCAAGCTTTACCTGGGTCAAGTGGGGCCCGATGACTTCCTTAAAGCGTTTCGCAAAAATATGAATACCATGGAAGCCTCGTTTCTCTGTGAAGGGTTCTATTACCTCGGTCAGTATTTTTTACTGACAGGAAAACAAAATCTGGCGGCGGATTCCTTCTACCAGGCTGTTAAATCCAATGCCAAGGATAATATCGAGTATGAATTTGCGCTGGCTTATTACACCCGCCTGAGCCGGTAATTCAAGTTGCAACGCAAAGACGCAAAGACGCAAAGTTAAAACACACTTCTAAACAACAGACCGCCCAGGCGCGGTAAGTATTCACAATTTATATTTCTCAGCGCAGGTTTGGCGTGAATGGGATTACTCTATTGGCGCGGACAATAGCAATGGCAGGAGTCCGGCGGGTGTACATCAAATGAAAGTAAAAGAGGTGGGACAGTCCGGTGTGGAATTGGGGTGCTGACCTAACAGCTCAGCACCCCGGGTAACCTTTGCATTTTATTGTTGTAGCAATATTAGAATACGGAGTTGGGATCCAGATAGTTTTTGGGTAACCCCTTTTTTTTGTCTGCCGGCGCGGCGCCTTTGTTGGCGATCTGGCCGTTGTTGTTGATGGCGGGACGTTGCGAATTACTTTGCACTTTCGCGGGAGCAGGTTTGCGGAAGGGATTTTTTATAAATGCCATATTGAAGTACTCCTAACTAACAAAACTACGTAGTGGATTTTACAAATTACTACTGTGGGAACAAATACCGGGTGCCCGGTACTTGTATATCAAAGCGTAAAACAATTCGGGATGCTGTGACAAGTAACACATTTTATATTTTCGAAGTTGCCATTTCGCGGGTTGCTTATTCGATTTGTGTTTAAAGGAGGCTTCATAAGTGGTTGTTTCTTAACATGTCGGAATAAAGCTTTGATACCGGAGTGAAGATGGGCGTACCAAAATGGTGCTTCCATTGGCGCTGCGGGGCCCATTCGCCGTTGTGTCGTTCGTTTTTACAT
>JASFMT010000176.1:0-7433 GCA_050117455.1 Gammaproteobacteria bacterium
CACTTTAAAATAAAAGCACCGGCGCACCAGCTCCAGGCGTTCTGTTTCCTCGCGCCGGATCAAATAGTCTTCCAGGCGCTGCAACAGGATCACGTAGGGATCGAGGACGTTGAGATCGGTAGTACCATCATAGACTTTTTGTTTGTATTGCTGGCTGAGTAATTCGCACTGGGGATAGCTGCTGGCATAGCTTTCCATGAGCAGGATCTTCAGCACGGATTTATACGGCGAGTCGATCCCTTTGTAGACCTGCCACAAACCGGCGCCGAAAAATTCTTCCACCGGCACCTTGGACAAACCGCCGAAGTCGATAACGTCGTCATCATCGACAAACCGGTTATGCAGTAAATGATTGACGAACTCGTCGTAGTTCTTCTCCTGCTCCGGCGGTACCAGCCACCACACGGGATAACGCCCGGCCAGCAGGATACTGGTGCGGTAAAACTCTTCCAGTAACAAGTGGTGCTGGGTGGAACCACTGCTTTCACTGCTGAGTTTGTGCGCTTCGCCTTCGCGGAACTTGTCGGCGTTCATGGGAAAAAAATGCACTTCCAGGCCGATGCTTTCCGCCCATACTTCGATGTAGTCACACTTGACGCGCAGTTCGGTCAGCCGGTTGTCATCCAGTTGCGGGTTGTAGCAAAGCCAGATGTCAAAGTCGCTGTTCTCGGACTGGGCCACGGTGCCCACGCTACCCATGATAAACAGGGAGTGGATATCGCGCCGGGGCGCCAGGGATTCCTTGTACTGGAAATTCTTGCTGAGGCTTTTGGCCGCCTCGAGACTTTGCTTGTCGGGGGAATACTGCGAAATACCCGCCGGGGTGTCGCCGGACACGTAACCGGGCAGTTCCTTGTGATTGACATGAAAAAACAACGGCAACAAATTAAGAAAATTCCGTTGCTTCCACTTAAGGGCATTCTCGGTGCGCTCCAGGCGCTGCCGGTTAATTTCGACAAAGCGGTCCTTGATCTGCTTGAGATCCGTCTCCCCGGAACCGTCGGTTTTTATGGTGGTTACCAGCATGGTAGTTTAAATCATTACCGCGTTAATACTTCAATAAATTCAATAGCCTATAAAACTGCAGAAGAGGGTTCGCCCCTCAGTAGTATTCGGCTGAAAAACACATTTATTGAGTTGGAATTATGAATAATTACCTTCGGCAAACTGGAATTTTTTTCCGCGCCTCAAAACGGGAGAAGGGGTTACGCAGGATAGTTCACAAAACAAACAATGAGGATTTAAAAGAGAGCGCAGTGACTCCGAAATACTAAACAGAGGTCGCGAGGTTTTGAAAGTCACCAGCCTGTTGGCTTCAAAACTTCATAAAATCAACATATTAGCGCGTATTACAATTAATAGGAAAAGGCTTATCATTTTTAGCAAACTCTCCTATTATTGTTTTTAGTGATTTGGAAAATAGCGATAGACAACATTGGCTAAATGGCTTGGTCATTGCAATAGACGGGGGAAATGACATATCGCTTGCGGCAGTAATTTGGGGCGGAGCATGAAAAAACACGCAGGGCGATTGCCTAATTCGAACATGTAATAGCCAATTCATTTACAGGGTGGAGCACAACAATTATGGAATCTGCTAGCAGCAAAATGACTTTGGATCTGGCCAGTACTTTACTGGAAAACGTCCCGGTTGGGATCGCGGTTTCCGACCACAACGGCATCATCGTGTGGTGCAACCAGACGTTATCCGCGTTTCTGGGCGAATCCGCCGACAACATTGCCAACAAGAATCTCTCTGACCTGCAAAGCAGCAAGCTACGTCCCATCAGTGAAAAATCCGATACGGTACTGGTGCCCGGCGACGAGGGTAAACCGGATCGCTGGTTGAAGCACCGTTCTATTCCGCTGGGTACCGACGAACAATCGGCGTACTCGGCCACCGTCTACACCGATATCTCGGACATTTCCGCACTGCTGGCGGAACAGGAAAAACTCACCGAGCAGCTGAACCAGCTTTCCACCGTGGACCGGGAAAGCGGCCTGCTGAACCACCGGGCCATGTTGCAGCACCTGGAACCACTGGTTTCCCGCAGCCGCCGTTATAACAATGATTTGTCGGTGATCGCCATGGAAATCACCAACCTCGACGATATTGTTGACCGTTATGGCCCGGACGCCGGCACCCAGTCGGTGGTGGAAGTCAGCCGGTTACTGAAAGACCAGATGCGCTGGGCGGATATTGTCAGCCGCGTGGAATATAACCGGTTTATCTTTGTACTGCCGGAAACCGACCGCCCTTCAGCGGTTCACCTGGCCAATAAAATTTCGGCCCAGGTGGCGGAATTGTCTGTCTCTTACGAAAACAACGAGCCGTTTCATTTGCAGACCAACTTTGGCGTGACCGCCTGGGAAAAAGGTAACGATTCAGTACTGTTACTCCGCAAAGCCAACCAGGCACTGGACACCGCCAAAACCAACGGCAGCAATGCCATTGAGGCATTGTAATAATCTGCAACCCCATCGCGAACAAACTGTTACCCCTCTTTGACCAATATCAGGCGGCACGTCAGTTGCCGCCCACTTGCCGGACGATCTGCGTTATAATTTGAAAAATTGTAAGCTCAGGACATGTACCGTTGCCCGGCGGTAATGCCCTATGAATGTTAATGGCATTGGTGGTTAAAGGATCAAGCGGCGTAATGGATGTCTCCCGTTTCCAGCTCAGGATTATTGTTATCGGCACATTGTTGCTGGGTATGTTTGCCGTCAATACCGCGATTGCCCAGTATCTCAATGTCGCCGGACCCGTGCTGGCGCCCGAAAAAGGCCGCTTTCTGGTGGCAACGGACAATCTCTCGCACAGCAGCTTCAAGGAAACTGTCATTCTGGTCACCCATTTCAGCGAGCGGGGCGCAACGGGCATTACCATTAACCGCCCTGCCCACGTTCCCATGAATAAAGCCTTTCCCACCGTCGAGGAATTAAGCGAGGTAGAGGATACGTTGTATCTGGGCGGGCCGGTTAAGACCAATGGCATCTTTGTATTGATGCAAACCAAACGACCCCACGCCGGGATGAAAAACATCACCGATAATATTTATTTTACCGTGGGCATTAACGCGGTCATTCATGGTTTACCCAAAGCCAAAAAAGATGAAGCAACGCGGGCCTATGCCGGGTTCGCCGGCTGGGCACCCGGACAGTTACAGGCAGAGATCGACCGCGGTGACTGGATTATTGTGGACACGGATCCCACCATCGTGTTCGACGAAAACCCGGAGGGCATCTGGGAACGCCTGAAAAGATCCTGGTCCGGCAACTGGATTTAGCACCGCTATCATAGCTATTGCGCAGCATTCATAAAAACGACTGACGATTCATGGGCTGGATTCCACTCGCGACAACTGAAGCTATTCCCAACGCCACCGCCCAGGAATTTAACATTGAACATAATGGAAAGTCCGTGGAGCTTTTCGTTATTCATGTTAATAACCGTTATTATGCTTATTCAAACCATTGTCCCCATACCGGCGTGAATCTCAACTGGATGCCGGACCAGTTCTTTGACCTCAATAACGAGTTTATTCAATGTTCCACCCATGGCGCGTTGTTTCGCTTTGACGATGGCTATTGTGTCCGCGGTCCCTGTGCCGGCGCCAGCCTGCAAAGCCTGCCTCTTAGAATTCACAACAATGAAATTCATGTTCAGATCGACTAACAGCCTGTGGTTTGTATTAATGATAACCGTGGCCGGTTCCAGCCTGGCGGAAAACCGGGTTGACGTACTGGCGCCACCGGATTTATCGCAGTGGGAAAACGAAACCTTTTCCGGTGAAACATCCTATGAAGTGGTCGAACAAAACGGCAACCCGGTTATCAAGGCAGTCAGTAAGGGGACTGCGTCCGGACTAGTGCGCCGCATGACGATCGATTTAAATAAAACACCCTACATGAACTGGTCATGGAAAGTGGACAACATTCTTACCGGTGTCGACGAAACCCGGAAAAGCGGCGATGATTATGCGGCGCGTGTTTATGTGGTGATATCAGGAGGAATATTTTTCTGGCGGACTCGCGCCATCAGTTACGCCTGGACAAGCCAGCAACCGGAAGGCAATGTATGGCCCAACGCCTTCACCGGCAGCGCAGTCATGGTGGCGGCACAGTTCGGCGAGGAAAAAGTCGGGCAATGGGTCAAGGAAAAACGCAACATTCTGGATGACATCAAAAACTTACTGGATCTGGATAAAACACAGATCAACGCCGTGGCCATCATGACGGACACCGACAACAGTGAGCAGTCAGCAACCGCCTACTACGGTAATATTTATTTTACCGCAGAATAAAACTTACTGATTCAATGCTATCGCACAAGTACTAAAATGAATCGAACGGAGCAAAACATGTGTTACTCCCACCTTTTAAAAAAAAGGGTTTGAAGCATTGCTGTCTCACTAACGCAATATTTAGCTTATCACTTTGGAGACTTGCAGACCTCCCCCTTTGCAAAGGGGGATGGAGGGGGATTTTGCATTGATTTGGTTAGATAAACCCCTCCCGAACCCTCCTCTCCTTAGTCATCGTTAATTGTTTGAATATTCTATTTGGGATATCGATGATTTTCGCTGCACAATAACGCGGCTAGTTATCACACACTAGTCCTCGCACAACGGTTTCACATCCTCCGGTACATTGTCGGAACACTTGCCACACTGCATATTTGACGGCAGGGCAAAATGGATCTTGGCCGGTTTGGATGAACTCTGGCTATCCATGATCTTTACAAATTCTTCCTGGCTCTTGTTGTCGCACAAGCGGGGATTGCGCGCTTTTTCCTGGGCTATGGACGACACGAATCGACCGTCGTAGTCGTGGCAGGGATAAACCAGGGTCTCGTCGGGCAAGGTAAAGAACTTGTTATGGATACTTTGATACAGTGTGGCTGAATCCCCGGATTGAAAATCCGTTCGGCCGCACTCGTCAATTAATAATGCATCCCCGGTGAACACCATTTTGTGCGTGCCATCATCAATGAGGTAAGCATGATGGTGATCGGTGTGACCGGGCGTGAACAATGGATGCAGTTCAATGTTGCCCACCCGAAACGGTTGACCTTCCCGTACGGTAATATCGGAGCATCGCAGATCATCGATTTCCGGGTAAACGATCTGACTCCCCAGCCGGCTTTTCAACCGGCGTGCCGAGGTAATGTGATCGGCATGAATATGGGTTTCAATGGTGTAGGTTAGTTTAAGTCCCATTTCCTGCAATAGGCGCTGATCCCGTTCAACGCTCTGCAGCACCGGATCGAGCAATGCCGTTTCGCCGGTTTGCGGACAGGATAACAAATAAGTATACGTACTGGAGACAGGTTCAAACAGCTGTTTAAAAATCATGATAACGCCCTGATGCTTTGAATTTTGATGTTGATGTTATTTATATCTCGTTGATTTATCTGTTAGACAGTATAGACAACTTGCCATCGATAAATGCACAAAACTGTTCAAGGTTATCGGCTGAAATCGTAAATACGGCAATTACGGTTGTTTATAACCCGCGGCACTGTTCGATGAAAAGGATGATAACGTTGGTTTTTATTGACATTCTTCAATGAATTTTCACGCTATTCCAGCATAATTTTCAATGTCATTAAAACAATACAAATAGAATTCAATAGAGCCTATTGAAATATCAACTGAATCATTGAGGAGCAAACATGACCGACATCAGGCAAGTCATCGAAGATGAACACGTTACGGACCCCGAAAAGGAAAGCCGCTTAAAGGAAGTGCATGGCTGGAATCGCGGAAAGTCGGAGCAGGCCGCGCAACAGGAAGGTATCGAATTAACCGAGGAGCATTGGAAAGTAATCGTGTTCCTTCGCAAACACTATGTGGAAGACGGTCCTTCAGAAAGTGGGCGTGATTTGGCACAGTTGCTCGACAAGGAATTCGAAAAAGAAGGTGGCCTACGTTACCTGTATACACTCTTCCCGGACGGACCGGTAACCCAGGGAAGCCGGGTTGCGTGCCTGCCAATACCCCCCAACTCTGAGGATGACTCCTTTGGCACCGCGATGTAGGTTGTTGATGTAGGTTGTTATAGTGCAGGCGACTATGGTGTAGGGGATGCCGGCAGCGACGTCAACGAGTGCAATAGCCGCTCGGGCCGGGGCAGATAATAATAGTCATAATCCAGTGACAGCACCACCTGGCGACTGCGGCCTACAATCTGATCGCGGGGTATAAATCCGATAAACCGGGAATCGGCACTGTTGTCCCGGTTATCCCCCAAAACAAGATAGTGATCTTCTGGTACTTTAACCGGCGAAAAACTGGACATTTTACTGGGCCGGATCCGGGAGACTTTCACGAGATGGTCAACGCCAATTAAGTGTTCAATTTTCTCAACGGCGGCATCATCGTGATAAAACTCTTCGTAACCCACGACTTGACCATTGATCATCAGCACGTTGTTATTCATTGCCACGATATCACCGGGCAGGCCCACGATTCTTTTGACCAATCGTTTATCCAGTTTGTCAGAGTCAAAAACCACGATATCACCGCGCGCCGGATCTGCAAGCTTGATTAAAGAAATATGAGTAAAGGGAACGCGAAGATCGTAGGCCATCTTGTTGACCAGGATACGGTCGCCTTCGATAATCGTTGGCTTCATCGATCCCGTCGGCACCTCATTCCAGTCCGCTACCCCGCTGCGAAAAACTGACATCAGTACGATAAATATCAATAGAAGCCGGTTTTCCTTCCAGAATTTTGTCATTCGACTTTTCACTGCTTCGCTCCCTTTCGATTGTGCAGAATATTCGTTACTCGCTTTTCGACTCCAGACAATATGTATAAGTTCCAGGCGCATGTGACTGCGGATTCAATCTGAACACAATCCCATGGAATCACATTGGCTTGCTGCGTACATGCCAGTGTCAAATATCTTGTTATGTCGTGTCTCGATAATACCAGGTTGGATCTGATCCTAAAAAGAGGAATACCGATGAAATATTCGATAATTGTAATGTTGGGAATATTATTGATGACAGGCTGCGCAGCGCGTAACTCGGATATTATCATTGACCCGACGGGTGTTCTGATGGATACGTATCGGTTCGACCTGGCACAATGCCAACAGATTTCGGAACAGGTTCAGCAAAAAGCCGGGGGACGCGCGCTTGGTGGGGCCATGGTAGGCGGCTTGATCGGTGCAACAATGGGTAATAGTAAAACAGCGAAAAAAGGTGCAGGTGTTGGCGCGGTTTCCGGGGCCGCGAGAGGCGCAAGCACCACCAAAAGAGAAAAGATTAAGGTTGTGAAAAATTGCTTACGTCAAAGGGGTTACGTGGTTCTTAACTAGTATTTAGCTACATCAGACTAAAGATCAAGAGAAGACTAAGGGGGCTACCATTGGATTTTGCAGCAAGCAAGCAGCCCGGATGGAATGAAATTAAATCCGGGGAT
>JASFMT010000177.1:0-7426 GCA_050117455.1 Gammaproteobacteria bacterium
TTCGCGGTATGTCCTTACTGACTCGCACAATAGTGGCCGTAGCGACTTTAATGCTGCTGGGCGGTTGCGCGGGTGCTCCCACACAGCAGTTTGCTCCCTTGCAGACTTTTAGGGATGCAATGCAGGACGGTTTTCCCGGCCCCGCCATGGTTGTCGTTCCGGCCGGCCGGTTTATGATGGGCCCTACTCCTGAGGAACCGCTACAACTACCGTCTGAAGTGCCCCGCCATGCGGTCACCTTTGAAGAGCCTTTCGCCATCAGCCAGTACGAAATTACGTTTGAGGAATTTGACCGCTTTGTCGCCGCCACGGGATATCGCAAGCCCAGCGATAAAGGCTGGGGACCCAGGCATTGGGGACGAACAAAGACACCGGTGTTTAACGTCTCGTGGCACGACGCCCAACGCTACGTGGAATGGCTTAGTGAACAGACGGGAGAATATTATCAGTTACCATCGGAAGCACAATGGGAATACGCGGCACGGGCGGGAACTGATACCGCCTTTCACACCGGAAAATGTATCAATACCAGTCAAGCCAACTTTCATGGAAATTATAACTACGGTAACTGCCCCACGACGAATGTATACCGGGGTAAGACAATGCCGGTGGGTAGCTTTTCACCGAACGCCTGGGGCCTGTATGATGTCCACGGCAATATCTTTGAATGGACACGTGATTGTTGGCACAGCAATTACGAAGGTGCTCCCACCGATGGGAACGCCTGGATGAATGTGGGTGATAATGTGGATTGCGAGTTGCGGGTGTTACGCGGGGGTTCCTGGAGCGGCCGGCCACAGGACATTCGCTCAGCGGCACGATCCCGCAATGATGCCGACTTTAAAAGTATATTTATTGGATTTCGAGTGGTTAGAACTATACGCTGAAACGCGACAATGCGCCCGATGAATCACCGGGCAAGCTTGGCCTGCTGGGTTTCCTGCAGGTAACGCTGCTTGTGTTCTTTGGCAACCTGCATTAATTCTTCCCAGATTTTGGACATGGATTCCGCCATGTAGTCGTTTTTGTTGAGACTGTTAAGGTCCTCGCGAAAGCTTTCAAAGCGCATGACACCGTCCGGCACACCTTTGGGAAAACTGGATTCGTTACCAAATAACACCCGCGCTTCGATATCGGTATCGTCCATCAATTGTTTGATTTGCTGGACCATCAGGCGAAGTCGATACAGGGGATTTTTGAACTTATTCGACTTGCTATTAACAACCTGGGCCCATTCGTCAATTTGATCACCGCCAAAAATATATCCTTCAAGATGATGCACGTCCATGGCGATAATTTTACCGCGCATTAACACCAGGTAGTCGGAGAACAAATATCCGTAGAGGCCATCGGACAACACCACGTTCTTGGCAAACGCTTCACTTTGTTCCTTGATTATCTTTTCGATGCGGCGATCCTGGGAGGTGTTGCGCAGGTACCGGACCAGCCAGATCACCACGGTGACCAATACAATGGCCGCTACCAAAGCGGTGCCAAATCTCACCAGTTGCTGCTGCGTAAAATCAAATAATTCCATCGCTAAATATTCACGGCATGTTTAAGGGAACCTGAATAGCCCCGGGGAAATATTCCCGCGCTCACCACTACATTAGTATATTTCTTGTCCAGTTTCTAGTATTAACTTATTGTTATTTCAATAATTTTCGTCTATTGTTCCGAAAACGCACTCATTATATATGCCTGTTTAAACAGGTCAAAGTTGAATTTTTCACAGTTTGCCCGAAAATGGCCAGCGGGACGTAATTTGCGGCGAATCCACCGGATTGATCAATGGTGTAGCTTTAACCAGCAGGTTATCACGATTTTCATTTTAAAAAATGAACCAAAAATGGAGATAAATTTGTTCCGGCATTTGTCGACAATATATTGGGATCTGGTAAACAATTGGTTTCCCGGCAAAAATTGTCATATTGTTAACAGATCGTTATATGAAAATGTTTGCAGCTGTTATCATGGCCTAACGAACCGCCTGGAAAATCGGGCTATGATCGTCGGCACAACCTCTATGCTTTCGCTTTAGCGCCTGGCCACGAAATGGAACAACAAATACCGTTAATCATTGTTATCGCTGCGCTCGTCGTGTTGTGGTTCGTTGGCAGACTGATCAGTAAAGCCGCGGAACACCTCCCCCAGGCAGCGCCACCTGCCCCGCAACCCTCCGGGAAAATGTTTGCCGAGGGCCTGCATTTATCGGATATGAGCAATGTATTGATTCGAGAGCTACAGGAAATCATTACTCGCCAGGATGAAAAAGAACTGGCCTATTTTCTGGCCCGTTACCGTCCCGAATTTATCGAACTGGAAGAATATCTTTCGAACCTGCGTTCCAGTTATTTTTCCGCACTGAACAAACCCTCGGATGTTGCATCAGTCGCGGATAAGCTCAACGCAATTAACGCCATCGATCTTGACAATCCACCGCCGAGCATCGATATAAATTGCATCAGTAAATCCGAATTACGTTCCATGATTGAGAAAAACCTGAAGACCAACAACAACATTGACATGGATTTTATGGAACGTTTTGGCGGCATGGATTTTATGGATAATTTCCACATCTATTCCCAGCTGACCAACCAGAAGCCTGTCACCATTCATGCAGACGCCGATCACCAATTCCGGCAGCAACTGGAAGCGTTCGTCGATACCGGTGTCGCCCAGCGTGGCCGCAAAATCCCCTTGAAAGAACGTCTGGAAGTCCTGAGTTTCAGTCAGTTGCAGGACATTGCCAGCGAATTGAAACTGACGACGCAGTTTTCCACCAAGTCCGAAGCGGCAGAAGAACTGGCCAAAATGCCGGGGTCGGCGGTGCACCTGTCCATTATTTATGAATCCGACGATATTTTTTACTTTAAAGCCCAGTCCGTCGATCCACAGACCATCGAAAGCGAATATGCCATGCTTTACGCATACGCCAGGCTGCTGATTGGGTCGCTCAAAACGTCCTTTGTCAGTTTTGATGAAGCTGCCGTGACCTGATACTTCACGCCGGTTGCCGACATTCGGTGGCAATATATCACTTGAAGTTACCTGGCGATGCCTCCAAATTCATGTCTACCATGACTCAACTTTTTATAATGCCGAATCATCATCATGGTCTTTAATATGTCCGGTTCACGGATACAATCCAGGGGCAAACCCACCTCAATTCTGGGTGAACGGCCTGTTGGGATTTGAACATCGATATACTGGCGCGATGTCCCTACTCCCAGTGCCACTATGGTGGCTTGCCAAATAACGGGCTCACCACCATAGCGGCCGGCAAATTCCACATGCACGCGGCGTTCACCCACGGCGCTGTGGGCGATATAGTCGATGGTATGATGTCCAACAAGCTGCGACGTACTGGAATGGCTTTTGATCATCGATTCCAAATCCCCGTTTGAGGAAAACCTGTAGCAGGGCGAAACATCACCAATCTGGCGATTGTCCTATAATACGGGGAGCAGCCGTCCCCTGCATAGCAAACCGGTATCGCGTATAATAGCATCTATCAGCAATTTATTGATTTCAAAAGGGATATAAACAATGCAGAATATAACCCAGAGCACCGCAGCCCCATCCACCGCGGGCGCGCAAGGCGTCCACCCCGCTTTTGAATTACAGCGCAGCGAAGCTATCGAATCCTTGAACATCGTCGTTGAGGAATACGTCCACAAAAAAACCGGCGCGCTGCACTATCACATGCGGGCGGATAATCCGGAGAACGTTTTCCTGGTCGCTTTCCGCACCATGCCGCAGGATTCCACGGGCGTCGCTCATATTCTGGAACACACCGCGTTGTGTGGCAGCAAAAATTATCCCGTACGCGATCCTTTTTTTATGATGATCCGCCGTTCGTTGAATACCTTTATGAACGCTTTTACCAGCAGCGACTGGACCGCTTACCCCTTTGCCAGCCAGAACCACAAGGACTATTTCAATTTACTGGACGTGTATCTCGATGCGGCGTTTTTTACCCGGTTGCATAAACTGGATTTCATGCAGGAAGGCCATCGCCTGGAATTTGAAAAAGCCGATGATCCCGGCTCAAACCTTGTTTATAAGGGCGTAGTATATAACGAAATGATTGGCAGTATGGGCTCGCCGGTCAACACCGTTTGGCAAACGCTAACCAAGTACGTGTTTCCCTCCACCACTTACCATTACAACAGCGGTGGCGATCCGGAGCACATTCCGGATTTAACCTATGAACAGTTCATGGCGTTTTATAAAACCCATTACCATCCCAGCAATGCGATTTTCATGACTTATGGCGATATTCCCGCCTATGAATTACAGGAGCGCATTGAGAGCCGGGCATTAAGTCATTTTGACCGCCTGGACGAACACCTGGCAGTGCAGGACGAAAAGCGCTATCACGCGCCACTCAATGTCGAAGAGTATTACGCGTTTGACGATGAAGAAAGTTCGGAAAACAAAACCCATATCGTGATGGGCTGGTTGCTGGGCCACAGCACGGATCTCGAAGAAGCCATGAAAGTTTATTTACTGTCCGGTGTACTTCTGGACAACAGCAGCTCACCATTGCTGCAAGCCCTGGAAACCACGGATCTGGGCAGTGCACCATCACCATTGTGTGGCGTGGAAGATTCCAATCGTGAAATGACGTTCATGTGCGGTATTCAGGGTTCACGTCCCGATAACGCACAGGCTTTGCAGGACCTGGTGTTGAGTGTGCTGCAGAAAGTGGCCGACGAAGGTGTACCCCAGGAACAAATGGAATCCGTCCTACATCAACTGGAACTGGAACAGCGGGAAATCAGCGGCGGTCATTACCCGTATGGGCTACAGCTGATCCTGGAAGGTTTGTCCAGCGCGGTGCATTACGGCGATCCCGTGTCAGCACTACATATAGACCCGGTGTTATCGGATTTGCGGGAAAGCATTAAAGATCCGGCGTTTATTAAAAACCTGGTCAAGAGCTATTTGCTGGACAATCCACACCGGGTGCGTCTCACCATGATTCCGGACAGCCAGTTGAGTGAACGGCGCCAGAAAGCACAGGCTGTCAAACTGGCCAAACTAAAAGCCGGTTTATCCGACGATGAAAAACACAATATTATTGATCTTGCCCACAAACTTGAAGAGCGCCAGCATCAAAAAGATGATGAAAGCGTGCTGCCGAAAGTGGGACTTGAAGATGTCCCGGAAGCAATGAATATTGCCCAGGGCGAAACTCGGAATTTTCAGGGGCTTAAAACCACCACATTCAGCCAGGGAACTAACGGCCTGGTGTATCAGCAAATCATCTGTAAAATGCCCCAGTTGAAAGAAAATTTACTACACCATCTGCCCTACTACATTTCCAACCTCACCGAATTAGGCAGCGGCGGGCGCAGCTATCTCGAAACCCAATCTCTCATGTCAAGCGTTACCGGCGGCATCAATACCTTTACCGCGACCCGTGGCAAAGTGGATGATGTTGAAGATGTGGACAGCTATTTTTTCGTTTCCGGTAAGTCGCTGACGCGCAACCATGCACCGCTGACCCGGTTAATGAGAGAAACCCTTGAACAACCCCGCTTTGATGAACACACGCGTATCAAGGAACTCATTGGCCAACAACGCGCCCATCGTGAACAAAGCGTTACCGGCCAGGGACACAGCCTGGCGATGCTGGCTGCCAGCAGCGGCTTAAATGCCGTGGCCGCATTAAAACATAAACTGAATGGCCTGGAAGGTATCCAGCATATCAAACAACTGGATGCCCAATTGACAGAAGGTAATGGCATCAAAGAACTGGCAGAAAAATTTCAGGCTATTCACGATGCTATTGTCGAGATGGATCGCCAATTCCTGATTATCGGTGAATCCGAACACTTAAACGACTATTTGGAAGACCTGGCAAAGGAATGGGCCGACGCAGCGCCAGCACAACAGGGTAATGAATCATTCTCGTTAAGCGCAACGACTCAACAGGTCAAACAACTGTGGATCGCCAATTCGCCGATAAACTACTGCGCTAAAGCCTATCCGACAGTCCCCATCGAACATGACGATGCCGCTGCTCTGTCCGTATTGGCGGGATTCTTACGCAATGGCTATTTACATACCGCGATTCGTGAAAAAGGCGGTGCCTATGGTGGCGGCGCCAGTTTTACATCCGATACGGCGGTGTTTCGTTTCTATTCCTATCGCGACCCACGGTTGGTGGACACGCTCAAGGATTTTGATCAATCCATTGAATGGCTGTTGAGCGAGAAACACGACAAACAAAAACTCGAAGAAGCCATCCTGGGGGTTATCGGCAATATTGACAAGCCTTCGTCCCCCGCAGGTGAAGCCAAGGATGCCTTTCAAAACAGCCTGTTTGGCAGAACACCGGAAAAACGCCAGTACTATCGCGGCCGGATCCTCAAGGTAACCATGGATGATTTAAAACGTGTCGCCGAAACCTACTTCCAGCCGGAGCAAGCCAGTACGGCAGTTATTACCAACGCTGCCACACTGGATAAGCTCGGTGACATGGGTATGGAAGTTAAAAAATTATAGGTCGGTGTTTTCCCGGCATACCTGGCATATTTTGGGATTCCCGAACACGCTGGTGACACCAATTAAAGGTGTCACCAGCGTGTTCGTTTCCCACAAGTAAGCCGTTTCCATCCAGTACCGTCACCTCATTGTTGACTTTTGAGATCACGATTGACCTTGATCAACGACCGCTGCAATTGCCATCAGCCACGGCTTGAAAAGCCGCGATGCAGCCCTATAGTAACCAGTAACAAAGGTTTGTTCTTGTTGGCACTGACCAAAATTTAGGAGGTCGCTATGGAACTGAGAAAGCTTTCTCCCTGGAACTGGTTCAAGAAAGAAAAAGAGCACGAGCACACCGGGTTACCGGTTAGCCGCCCAGAGACCTCAGGTGCTCCGTTGACGCGTCTACATACGGAAATCGACCGTATGTTCGACGATTTTTTTAGAGGTTCCGGCATGCCGGACCTTTTTCAAAGCCGTTGGCCCGAGACATCTGCTTTCCTGAAGCCAAAGCTGGATATCAGTGAAAATGATGAACAGTATAAAATCGACGTGGAAGTACCCGGTATTTCCGAAAAAGATATTAAAGTCGATATCGAAGGGGATATGTTGACGATCCGCGGTGAAAAGCAACAGGAAAACAAAACCGACAAAGACAAATACCACTGCATTGAACGGTCATATGGTTCCTTTATGCGCACCCTGAATTTGCCGTCCAACGCCGATACCGACAACATTAATGCAAAATTTAAAAATGGCGTATTGACTATTAACATTAATAAAACCGGCGGCGAACCCGTCAGCGGTAAAACCATTAACATAGAAAAAGACTGACTGTTTAATGGATACATTAGCCTCGCGTGACCGGCCCTGACAATTCAACGGGCCGGTCAATTGCTGAAACAAAAGCATTGCCACTTTGACACAA
>JASFMT010000178.1:0-7420 GCA_050117455.1 Gammaproteobacteria bacterium
CGCAAACGCTGCATACCTGAAGCCAGGATTTCAAAAATAACTGTCGGTTATGGGACTACAAGCTGGCATTAGTTCCTAAATATAAGTGGATTGTGAACGTATATCTTGAGGGGCTGCTTTGTGGGTGATCCCAAGTTTTATAGCGAATCAACCAGCGGCCGCTTTTAGGTCCAAAGTGCAGTGCAGCATTGGGAATAATATATGACCACTCAGTAACACTAACCAATTTTTAGGTATCCTAAGAGGCCGCTATTGGCCGAACTCTGTCATTCCTGCGTTCTCGATTCGTCACGCGCCCGCCACGCGCCGGGAGAATAACCGGTACAACGTTTAAATGTACGGCTGAACGCCGCTTCAGACTCATAACCGACTTGAGCGGCCACCTTGGCAATTGTTGCGCCACCGCCGGCGAGAATGCTTGCGGCGATCTGCATGCGCCAGTTGCTTAAATACGTCATAGGTGCAACGCCCAGATGACTGGTAAAGCGGTTAACCAACACGGTGCGAGAGACACCCACTTCCTTTGCCAGGCTGTCCAGCGTCCACGAACGTTTCGGGTTTTGGTGAAGCAAATTAATGGCGCAACCCACGTGATGATCCGCCAGTGCCGCGAGCCATCCTGTGGCGTCATGGGGAAGGGATTCCATGTGGCAACGTACAACTTCAATAAACAATAATTCGCTGAGCCGCGAAAGCACGCTTCCATTTCCCACGCGTTTGTTTTGACTTTCTGTCATGATCGCTTTGATTAAACTGCTTAGCCATCCATCCCCTGAGGTATAGCCATCTGGAATATGAACCATACGGGGCAAGGCCTGTATAATCGGGTTATATGGCAGCAAGTCGCACCCGAGGAAACCGCAAATCATCCGGGTGTCCTCGGGTCCGTCACCGGACTGTGCAAGGTAATAAGGCGGTGTCAACCTGGGCGGCTGGTCAAAGATTGATAGGTCAGGCTCCGCCCTCATTCGCGGATCGCTCGACAGCGCATGCGGGTCACCCTGTGGAAACATGATCACACTACCCGGCGCCAGCCGAATGGAATCTTCGTCAGAGCCAATCAGGGTACCCCAACAATGACCACTGGTAATCACATGGTACTCAATGACATGTTGCGAATCGGGTAATACATATGGGGCTAGCGTTGAGGCCTCAGGCGCCTCGGCAACCCAGGGTGAGCTAGTGGCAACATCGAAAAATATCGCGCCCGACAACCGAACGGTGCGTAAGACGTCAGATAGAATGTCTTCATTCATGATGGCTTGTAGCTTCCCTGGTATATTTACCGTTAATTATGGGTAAAGTGCCGATTTTGTATTTCGTACGATCAGTCAACGATCACGGCTGATCAATCATGTCCAAAGACTACCGTATCCCCTAGAGTAAGTCTTGTGAAGAATGTGTTGCGCCGGACGAAAAACAATCCTCCGGATTTTCACTTTTTCACAGCTCATCGTGGCCGCGCCAGCTGACGGCACGTTTCGTTAAATCATAAATCGTTGACTACCCGGAAAAGGGAGCGGCTTTCAACAATAGAGGCAAAAATTATGGGAAACTCAATGCAAAATATGCAGGTCGACGATGAACGGCTCAATGCGTTTGCCGGTAAGGTTTTGGAAGATATCGGTGGATCGTTTGCATTATTACTGTCTTACATGGGGGACCAGACGGGTGTGTACCGTACACTGCGTGACATTGGCCCGTGTACGGTCACGGAGTTGGCAAAACTCAGCGGTGTGGATGAACGTTATTTGCAGGAATGGTTAAGTGCCCAGGCCGCGGCAGATTACGTGGTTTACCATGAAGAAGACGGCACTTTTTCTCTCACCCCGGAACAGGCTGTCGTGTTGGCGCAGGAGGGTCATCCCGCCTGCATGCAGGGGGTGTTTCAACAGCTTGTCTCCCAGTTCACGACACATGACCAGGCGGTTGATATTTTTCGCTCCGGCGATGGCCGTGACTGGAGTGACCATCATCGCTGTTGTTTTTGCGGTACTGATCGGTTCTTCCGGCCGGGCTATGCGGCGAATCTTGTTAATGCCTGGTTGCCTGAACTAGAAGGTGTTACACAGATGCTGCAGGAGGGCGCGCGAGTTGCCGATGTCGGTTGCGGACACGGTTCATCGACGGTGTTGATGGCGCAGGCGTTCCCGAACTCGGCGTTTTTTGGATACGATTTCCATGCACCTTCAATTGCAGAGGCAGCGAACAAAGCGGCAGCAGCCGGCGTTGCATCCAATACGCATTTTATTACGTCGAGCGCAAAAGAAATTGCCGAGCGGAATTTTGATTTAATTTGCATGTTCGATGCGTTGCACGATATGGGTGACCCTGTCGGGGTAGCCCGCCAACTTCGTCAATGTCTTAGTCCTGCAGGCACATTGATGCTGGTTGAGCCGCTGGCCGGTGATCAGTTGACGGACAACCTGCATTTACTGGGGCAGATATTTTACTCGGCATCCACCATTATCTGTGCACCGGCGTCCCGCGCTCAGGAAGTGGGCCTTGCGTTGGGGGCGCAGGCTGGGGAGAAGAGAATTACTGAAATATTAAAACAAGCGGGTTTTAAGCACGTGCGCCGGGCCGCGGAAACCGACATCAACATGGTGCTTGAAGCGCGTGTGTAACGCCGTATATGGGAGATACGATCACCCGGTCTAATAACGTTGTTAAAACCTGAAAACAGTTGTGATCTGTGTTGGCTGAACCCGGTAACCTGGTGGCCCGTAAAAGCCTGTCCGCACTGGACAGGCATTGCGGTGTTTTCATCGGGCGATCGCCCTTCATGTTGCTGGCGTCGGCAGATGTAAATGGTAACGTTGATATCTCGCCCAAGGGTGATCCGCCGGGGTTTGTTAAAATAATTGATGATCAGACGCTGGTGATTCCCGACCGGCTTGGGAAATAATCGGGCGGACTCCATGGAGAACATCTTACAAAATCCCAGGGTCGGGTTGAATTTCATGATCCCGGGTAAACCGCAAACCCTGCGGGTAAGCGGTGTGGCCACGATCGTAGACGATCATCATCTACTACAATCCATGGCGGTGCGTAAAAAAAGCCCAAGGCTCGCGATCGTTGTTGACGTGGAAGAGGCGTTTTTTCATTGTTCAAAATGCGTGATACGATCCAGGCTCTGGCAACCGGAACAATGGCCCGATCTCGATGGATTGCCGCGTCTTTCACAGACCATGGTGGATGCCGGCAATCTCTAGCTGACGGAAAATGAAACACGCAACATTGTTGAAATTGACGAGCGCGAGTGTTTGTATTGAGGGCAGGTCGCGCTGTTTAACGAGGGGAAATATTCATGGCAACAGCTAAAGAACATTATGACCAGGTTTTATCAGACGTCTACTCCTGGATGGCCGGTGGCTTTGATCGCGGCATCGAAAAAAATGTCAGCTTTTTCAATCAACGGGACATTTATCCTGGCAGGTCTCGACGCGCGGTAGACCTCGGCGCCGGTTGCGGATTTCAGTCTATTCCATTGGCGAAGGCCGGTTTTTCGGTGACAGCCGTTGATACTGACGGCAAGTTGCTCCAGGAACTGGCTGATCATTCTTATCAATTCGATATTAAGCTTGTGCAAGATGACATGATAAACTTCGACAACTACGTTGATAGCCAGGTTGAACTGATTGTTTGCATGACTGACACCCTGCTCCATCTGGACGACCGGGATGCGGTGGCCACGCTATTCGATAAAGTGTACCCGGCGCTGGAAACCGGCGGGAAGTTCATTGTCACATTCCGGGATTTGTCAACTGAGTTATCCGGGCTCGACAGGTTTATTCCGGTAAAAAGCGATGACAATACTGTATTGACATGTTTTCTGGAATACGAACCGGAAACAGTAAAAGTACATGATATTATTTATAAAAAAAAGCAGGATGAATGGTCACTAAGCAAAAGTTACTACCGCAAGCTCAGGTTATCGGCGGACTGGGTTAATGACCAGCTCGATAGACTAAACTATGCGCAGGTAAACTCGACAGTGGATAACGGACTTGTGACAGTTATTGCTACCAAATAAACAGCAGATACTAAAGTGAACGTGTCCAGGTCTGTACGGGGGCATCGTCGCCGTAAATACATACAGCTATTCCTATGTCCGCTCTCTAAACGCGTGCCAACTTCGTCGATCCCGGTTTTGACCGTTTCCGAAGTCTTGCAACCAATTCATAGCAAATCCAGAGCCCGGACAATGTCGCGTCAACACCGAAGGCGAACCACCTGGTTTTTATCATGTTGCCCGCTGCGTCCTTACACCGTTGTATTGAATTTTTTAATTACAATTAGCAATACCGCTACACATCCCGCTCGCACTCAATCACTTTCTCTCTGGTCTTGTCGGCGAGGTATTCGGGGACCTGGCTCCATTGAAAACGCCATCGCCAGTTGCCTTCGATAACGCCCGGGGTATTCATGCGGTGGCCTTTGCCCAGGGACAACAAATCCTGCATGGGGACGATGGCCCAGTTGCCCACGGAGCGAAACGCGCACTCAATTAACGCCCACGGCATGGTTTCTTCAGGGTGACCCAGGTAATCATTGATGTATTGCCTGGTCTGCTCCGGCAAATCATCAAACCAGCTTAAAGTGGTATCGTTGTCGTGGGTGCCGGTATAAACGACGCAGTTCTGGATATGGTTGTGCGGCAGGTAGGGATTGGCTTCGTCGCTATCGAACGCGAACTGCAGTATTTTCATACCCGGCCAGCCGAAATGATTGCGCAAGGCTTCCACTTCCGGCGTAATGGTGCCAAGATCTTCAACAACAATGGGCAGTTCGTCAAAAGTGTCCAGCAACGTATTGAATAATTTTAGGCCCGGTGCCTTAACCCATTCGCCGTTAATGGCCGTTTCTTCAGCGGCATCGATTTCCCAATAGGCTTCAAAGCCGCGAAAGTGATCCACCCGCACCGCATCATACAAGGTTAACGCGACACGAAACCGCTCCATCCACCAGCTAAAATTATCCTCCGCCATTTTATCCCACAGATAAACAGGATTACCCCAACGCTGACCGGTTTCGGAAAAGTAATCCGGCGGCACTCCGGCGACGGTTCGGGCCGAACCGTCGTCGTGCAAATCAAAATATTCCTGGTGCTGCCACACTTCGGCGCTGTCATGGGCCACGAAGATGGGCATATCCCCCAGAAACGATATCTGACGTTCATTGGCGTACTGTTTTAACAGCGACCACTGGCGATAGAATACAAATTGTTCAAAACCGACTTGCTCAATGTCCTGTTGAAATTCACGTCGTGCCTTTGCGACCGCCGTAGCATTGTGATGACGCAAATCCCCGGGCCATTTGTTCCATGGTTGATGATTAAAGTGATGGCGCAGCACATCAAACAGTGCATAGTCCTGCAACCAGGATGCACTGCCATTGACAAATTGCTCAAACGCTTGCCGATCATCGGCACCGGCGTTGTTTTTGAAACCCTCAAACGCCTGTTTCAAATAAGGCTTTTTATCAGTGATGTTGCCAGGTTCAGACAACGCGGTTTCGGGCAACCAGTTCCATCGCACCAGTGATTCAAGACTGATTAATTCAGGATTACCGGCATCCACCGACAATCCCATATAGGGTGATCGATCTTCATGGGTTGGCCCTACCGGCAACATCTGCCAGATGCTCAGGCCGCATGCATTCATAAAGTCGACAAAACGATAGGCTTGCGGCCCAAGGTCGCCCTGGGAGAACTGGCCGGGTAAGGAAGTGGGGTGGAGGATAACGCCGGCCCGGCGCTCCTGCAAACTGGACTGGCCAGTCACGGGGTGATCAGCATTATCTGTCATTATGAATAATACATCTGTGGGTCAAACGAGTTGAATTGCAATTATTGCTCCTTACCACGGCGCATCACGCCGCCTAATTGTGGTTTGCCACTACCATGGGCAAAAGCATGGCCGAGGTACTCCGGCGGCTCCTCCCCTAGCAGTTGATATAAGTTAACGAGCTGCATCCGGAACAAGTGGTCAAAATCCGTGACAGTATCAGAAGGGTTGTAATCACCGAACCACCAGAACCAGTCCGATCCTTCACAGATCGCCAGTTGGGTTTCCGCCTGCCGGCGTTGTTCCGCCGATAATTGATTTTGCGCTATCACCCGGTCAAACGCCTGTTTCGCATCGCCCAGCATATCCCAGGCGCGGTTCTTATCGGGCTCACCAATCCAGGTGGAAAACGTACCGTAAACCCAGCTTCCGGCGACAAAGTGCGGCAATGGCAACATGGGCACACCGCTGTTAAGACATTGGGAAAACGTGGTCAGGTTTAACCCGGGGTGTTCCGCCAGCTTGCGGTACAACGCCGACAAGAAGTAGTACCCATTTTTCGGATAGTATTCCCAGGCGTTTTCACCATCCAGCACAATGGATACCACGCTGTTAGACGCATCATCGCCAGCCGCGGCGGCGATATTTTCCAGGTGGTGCACCAGGTTGGCCACGGCATCATCGGCATGCCAGTCTGAATAAGTAAATCCCACCATATCAGACAAACCGTCATCGCGAAAAAAACACGCCATTTCCTGTCCTTCAAGACAAAAGGCGCGGCAATGACCGGGATCTTTTGTCATGGCATGGTGATCCGCCGCGTGCTCAAGGGAATTGCGCAATACGCTTTCGCCACTGGCCACCCAGCGAAAACCGGCCCGGGCAAAAAGTTTTAGCGCTCCATCGCTGATACTGCCTTCCGATGGCCAACAACCTTCGGGCTTGAAACCAAAGTGCTGTTCAAACACCTCGATTGCCCGTTGGATCTGCCATTCGGCTCGCGCTTCGCCACCGGGATAGGACTTCAAGGCCGGAAGTTTCAATTTAGGCATCGCTTGTTTGGCGCTTTGAAGATCCAGCAGCAACGGCACGATGGGATGCGCGTAGGGCGAGGTGGCTAATTCCACCCGGCCGGATTCGGCTAACGCACGATAGCGAGGAATGATCCCGGCAACAAGATCACCGATGACCTGCAATAGCGTATTGCGATCATGCAGTGTATAGCCGCAACCTTTGTCGATGAGCGCCTTGACATTCTTGTTTTCGCGGCGCACCGTTTCCCCCAGCCACGCCAGGTGATACCACACCAGCAGATCCACCACATACTGATCATTAATATAAAGGTTGGCGTCCGGGTGCTCCAGGAACCACTCCGACAAGCTGGCCAGTCGCTGATAATGGGGAAAACGGTCAATGAGACGTTCTTTATTGGCCCGCAAGCAATCACGCACCAGTTTGAGACGCTCGGTAATTTCCGTGGGTAATACCGGGTTTCCTAACGCGGCCAGCAGCGGATCCGTAATGCGCGTACTGTTGGACAGGTAGTCCCTGATTTGCCGGGCGTAATCGTCGATTTGCTCCAACAATACCGGTGCAAAATTTACAACTGCTGCGGCATTGGGGATGTTCTC
>JASFMT010000179.1:0-7396 GCA_050117455.1 Gammaproteobacteria bacterium
CATATACCATCAACCCGCTGATTTTGTAAAATAGCGCTGCGATCCGAGCGCCGACGTCTTCAAATCCTGTTAGCACGAGCCTCCCTGCCCTGTCACCGGGAATAAAAAATCCGGTTGCGTCACGATGTAGCATATGCCCGGTGATCGCCGCTATTAACGTGCAGACGTTTACCTTCAGAAACATACAACGTATATTAACCAATAGCCCTGGTAAAGGGATCGGCGGCATTGCCCGGCAGGTTTTCACGGAAAATGCGATTACCGTTTTGCAGAAGCAGACCGCCTATATTCCGCAGTCATTTTTCCGCAACGCACAACTATATTCAGACATTATGAAAAACCACTACACGAAACTCGCAATCACTATGGCAACCATAAGCCTGTTGATTATTACCGCTGTGTGCTGGCATTCCGTTGAGGAAATCCATTATTTAAAATCGTTTTTCCCGCAACAGTTCACGGTGCAAGAAGCATTTTACGCCAGCGGTATTGAACTCATAAAAATCACGATTATTAGCCTGCCATTACTGTTAGTCATCGGCGTCAGCCTGTATGTATTGCGTCATTTTCGCAACAACAGGTAATGAACCAGCAAACGAAAGCCTACTGGTTTGCCGCAGGAGCCGTGCTTTTCTGGTCTACGGTTGCATCCGCGTTTAAACTTTCCCTCCACTATCTCGAACCTTTGCAATTGGTATTGTTAGCCAGCACATTTTCCGTAGTCGCCTTGTTCTTCGTGTTACTCGTTCAGAAAAAAATCAATCTGCTATTAAAGGTTCCCAAAAAGCAATTGTTTTTTTGCTTTATATTAGGCCTGCTCAACCCGTGCTTGTATTATGCGGTCTTGTTTGAAGCGTACGATCGTCTCACCGCCCAGGAAGCCATGTCCATCAATTACAGCTGGCCCGCGATGCTGGTAATACTGTCAAGTCTATTTCTTAAACAGAAAATTCGGCTAATAGAATTGGCTGCAATCGGTATTGCATACCTGGGCGTGGTTATCATTGCCACAGAGGGGAAACTTTCTTCGCTGGATTTCAACGATCCGCTGGGTGTTGGATTGGCACTGGCAAGCACCGTTATCTGGGCAACCTTCTGGCTATTGAATGTCAAACAGACTGCCGATCCGGTCGTTATGCTATTTTTCAGTTTTCTGTTAGCGTTGCCCCTGTTATTCCTGGCCGTCTATATTGTCGCACCAATCGACAGTATCAGCATCCAGGGCCTGCTGGGAGCAGCTTATGTGGGCTTTTTCGAAATGGGGATAACATTCACTCTCTGGTTAGGTGCGTTGAAACTGACTGATACAACGGCAAAAGTCAGCACACTGGTTTTTATTACACCCTTCCTGTCGCTCGTTGTTATTCACGCTGTTGTGGGGGAACCGATCGTCCCCGCCACAGTTCTGGGTGTGACGCTCGTCGTAGCGGGTATTGCTCTGCCAACGCTGTTGCGCAAACAACCAAGGACGGGCATTAATTCGTAGCCGTTTCGCCCATAATATTGTTTTTTACCAAAGCCGTGCTCCAACGTCTTGAAATGTATTATTCAGCATCCCTGGCGCAACGGAATCCAACATCATTGAAGGCCTGGTCCGGTGGAAAATTAAATCGATAGGCTGTCCGAAAATAATGGGGTATCACATAGTGCCCTACGCCACCCCAACTACCGCCGCGTACCACTCGGCGTTTTTGCCCGTAATTGGGACTCTGATATTCTGCACCGGGATAGGCCTGATACCAGTCAGCGGTCCATTCCATTACATTCCCCGCCATATCATAAACCCCAAAGGGAGATTGACCTTTTTCATAACTACCTACCGGCTTTAAATCCGCTTCACCCTGGCCGGCATTGACAAAATCCGGATTCCATTCGTTACCCCATGGGTATTCACGGCCGTCGGTGCCGCGCGCGGCCTTTTCCCATTCTGCTTCGGTGGGCAATCGCTTACCCACGAAACGGCAGTATTCATCGGCTTTAAACCAGGTAATGTTGCGCATCGGCAAATTGTCCTGTTGCATCTGTAGCCGCTCCGTCAACATTCCGATCTGCGACTCAGAATATTTACCCAAACCACGCAGAAAATTTTTGAATTCGCCGTTGGTCACTTCATACTTATCAATATAATAAGCATCCAGATTCACCTCGCGCCTGGGATGCTCGTTCAGATACAGCGGCTCGTTGAAACCAAACTCCTGCGATTTACCACTGGCATCGACGTCATCCGTACCCATAATAAATTCACCCGCGGGTATCAACACCATATCGTCCGGCGCACCGGCGCTTGCGGTCACGTTTCCGGATACAGTCGGTTCTACGTCACCACTGTCAGCCACATCGCCGCTGGTGTCACGGCCGGCATTGTAAGCCACAAATACCAGCAACACCGCTACAATAGCGATGACGGTAACAACTGCCCATTGCGGCAGGGATGACTGCTTCGTGCTGTTACCACTGTTTTCGCGGCTTTTGGCCAGGTTGTCTGAATTGTTATCTTCCATATAATCCCATCCAATACTGTTGCATTACGCGTCCTTCGCACAACGAAAACCAAAACTGTTATTTCTGGTTTTCGGATGAAAAAAACTGCGGTTATAAACCGGCGCCGAAATCCCGCACTGATAAAACGAACAATCCCACCAGGAACCGCCTTTTAAGGTACGGTAGTTGCCGCCATATAGCTCGGACTTGCGGGTATTGCCAGGATAAGGTTTATAGCGTGACGACGTCCACTCCCACACATTACCGGACATATCATATAAACCGTAAACACTTTTACCCTGCTCGAAAGCACCCACCGGGGTGGTATCACCAATGAGATTCAACTCCACCCAGCGCACCGGCGAATTCACATATTTGATATCAAACTCATCGCCCCAGGGGTAAGTGCGGCCATCGGTGCCACGGGCGGCTTTCTCCCACTCGATATCAGTGGGCAACCGTTTGCCGGCCCATTCACAATAGGCTTGCGCATCGTACCAGGACACGAATACCACCGGATGATCCACTTTACCGGGTGGTATGTGTCCGTTCACAAAATGCCTGGGTGGTTTGCGGCCGGTGTCTTTTAGTGACTGTAGATACTGCAAATTGGTGACTTCGTACTTGTCGATATAAAAACTGCCAACCTGCATGGTGTGCTGCGGGCCTTCATCGGGCAAGCGGCCATCGGTACCACGGATAAACTCCCCTTCGGGGATTAAAATCATTTCGTTGGGTTCAGCACCAATGCGGGTCTGGTCGTAATACATGGTGACACTCATACCGGGCCCTTTACCGGAGGCTTTCTTGGTGGGCCCGTTTTCTAACGCCGATGTCGCGCCTTCTTCCTGTTTGGCGAGTTGCTCCAACTTACCCGATACCCAGCCGGTTTTATGACAAATGACGCATTCGCGCTTCATGATTTCCTTAAACGCCGGCGACTCGGTTTCCGTATGGCAACCAAAACAGGAACTGGAACGCCTGTGATGGGCTTCTTTTAGCTCCTCATCGATATTTTTCAACCCTGACAAGGATGGCGCCCCCGCGAATACAGGACCACCGGTCAAACAGGACACCAGCACAAAGCAAGCTATAAATATATAAGGATTTTTATACGACATATTTTTTTCTTAGCCATTTCCATCAATGGTACTACCACGATAATTTTCCCGTTAGTCGGGCTTTTGCCTACGCATCTTTGGCACAACGAAATCCTACATCATCACTTTCCATTTCCGGTTCTGAAAACTGGCGGGTCGCCGCGCGAAAGAAATAACTGATGGAATAGTGGCCGATACCACCGCCGCCACCACGGATAACACGATTGTGTTCGCCGAAGGCATCAGATTCAAAGGTCGAGCCGTCGTAGGGCTGATACCAGTCATTAACCCATTCCCAGACGTTACCCGACAAATCATAAACCCCGTAGGGTGATTTGTTACGCTCGTAGGACCCCACCGGCGCAATACCCTTTTCCCATTCTGCGTCTTCCCCGGTATTGGTAATAGCGGGATCCCATTCATTACCCCAGGGATATTCCAGACCATCGGGACCACGGGCCGCTTTTTCCCATTCCATTTCGCTGGGTAGCCGCGCCGAACGCCACTGACAATACTCACGGGCATCAAACCAGTTGACGCCGGATACCGGGAGATTGTCCAGCTTTTTCTGGTGTTCCAGCATGGCGGCAATCAGCGCGGGCTTGTCCATGGTGCGCGTATCGACATCCAGGTTGAAGTAATCCAGCGCCACCTTGCGCAATTTATCCACATCCATTTTCTGTAACTTGGCTTCGTTCAGCGCATAACCGTTGTTAACCCACGCAAAGGGCATCATGCGTTGCGTGGCAAGAATATAGGATTTGTACGATTTATTGGTAACCTCGTAAACATCGATCCAGAACTCATCAAGATAAATTTTTGTTTGAGGATGCTCGTCCTGGTAAAGCGGTGCTGCAAAACCATAGCGAGCTTGCATACCATCGGTGTCTTCCTTGTTACTGCCGCGAACAAATTCGCCCGCCTTTATTTTCACCATGGGCGTTTCCCGAATAACGCGCTCGACGATCTCCTGGTCATCGCCGCCTGCTGCCCCGCCTTCACCCGCATTGCCACCGGTTGATGATTTGCCGCATCCCGCCAGCAATAGAGCGAGTCCAATTATATAAAACCGGCGAAATCCCATGTTCAATGCGCTTGATGTCAAATTCGTTTACCCCGAAACAAAACTAGTTGGCTTTATTGGTTCCGTCGTTGCCGGCGTCTTTGGCGCATCGAAAACCAAAACTGTCATTACGCGTGCGAATGGAAAAAAATGCACGGTTAAAAACCGGCGCTGACACCCCGCAATTGTAAAATGAACAATCAAACCATGAACCGCCTTTTAGTGTCTTGTAGCGTTCGCCGTAACTTTCCGAAGCGACCTGGTTGCCGGGATAAGCCTTGTACCAGGAAGCGGTCCATTCCCAGACGTTGCCACTCATATCATAAACGCCATAGGGACTAACCCCTCCTTCAAAGGCGCCAACGGGCGTGGTATCACCAAACACACCAATTTGTTGCCAGCGCAACGGGGTGTTGGCGTTGGTCACATCAAATTCATTGCCCCAGGGAAAAATCCGGCCATCGGTCCCCCGCGCCGCTTTCTCCCATTCCTGATCGGTGGGCAACCGCTTGCCCGCCCACTGGCAATATTCATTGGCGTCTTCCCAGGAAACATACGTCACGGGATGGTCCGCCTTGCCCTCGGGGAAAGTCCGGTTGCGGAAATGGCGAGGTGAACGACGCTTGGTGGCATCATTAAATTTCTTGTACTGCAGGTTGGTCACTTCAAACATATCAATGTAGAAACTGTCGAGATAAACTTTGTGTTCCGGCCCTTCATCGGGCAGGCGGCTATCGGTACCCATTATAAATTCACCGGCGGGCACTAATACCATTTTATTGGGTTCATCCCCGAGACGGCTGTCGCGGTAATAAAGGGGAAAGCGCATACCGGCGTCAGGTGGCAGTTTTTTGGCCGGCGGTTTGGGTTTTTGTTTGAGATTTAAAATGTCTTGCGGCGCCGCGGCAGCCAGCTGGTTAGCATCGCCACTCGTCAACCGTTGTTTTTCTGCTGCTTGTTTTAACGCGTGGCAGGTACTGCATTTGCCACTGCTTTGGGCAAGGGCCTGTTCAAAGCCCCGGGATTGTTCATGGCAGGACACACAGGATTTCTCCGGCAACTCCACCGGGTGCGTGTGGCGGTTAGCCGTAACCGGTGCCGCAACGGCTACCACTGTATGAATCCCCCCCAATAGCAGGCAAAACCAAACGCGTAACAACATCATTGAATAGTAATTTTAATAACCAGAAATCGTTTATATCTGTACCGGCGAGCGAAAACAGGAATTTTACCACACATCGCCAACCGGCGCAGACGCCGCCGCGGGTGGGTTTTGCCATTGAAAAATCACGCCTTCTTCGTCGGCCTTGGCCGCGTACGACGCGGCGATAAACCAGTCTTCGACCGCTGCCAGTTCACCATCAAGATATACAAGGGGTACCCGCTCCCGTAACCAGGGGGGAACACCATGTTCCTGAAACAGCTTTTTTAAGGCGTGGTGATGGGCACGTCCTTTGGGCTGAATGGATTCGCCTCCCTGGCGAAAACCAATGGTTACCGAACCCGCCTCGATGAGACGGGCCGCCACGCCGCGGCCACGATCGCGCCGGGCACTTAGCACGCCCCAACCCGGTATAACCAGTGGCTGCTCCAGGGCCCAGGAAACCGGTTGTGCCATGAAAATCGGCTGCAACGGCGGCATGATATAAAGCCGTTGCCGGTAACGGCGAACTTCGCAGCCCTGCCAACTGACGGTGGGCGATGCATCCACCGCGGCCTGTAATACCTGTTGCACCAGTTGTTGCAGTTGGGAACTGCTGGGGGTATTAAATCCCTGCTGATGGATCCAGTGCCGCAATACATTGCGTTGTTGCACGTCAGACAGCGCGGTCAATTCAGCAACCGGCAACCAGGGTTCGCCACCGGGATTGATATCCTGCAACAGATTTTTCGCCGCATCATCGATAAGCGCCACGGCCTCGGCACAATACCGGGCGGAACGGCTCACCGTTTGCGCCAGTGACGGCCAGCGCTGCACCAGTCTGGGAATAATTTCATGGCGGATATAATTACGGTCAAAGCGGGTATCCAGGTTGGAATCATCGTCAACCCATTGCAACTGGTTGGCAACGGCATAGGCGCGGATATCTTCACGGCGCACATCCATCAGGGGCCTGGCCATAAGCCCGGGACCGAAATCCGTCCACTGCGGCATCGCCGCCAGTCCCTTGGGCCCACTGCCCCGCATCAGCTGTAGCAGCACCGTTTCAACCTGATCGTCCTGGTGATGTGCCGTTAACAGGCAATCGTGAGGTTTAATCAATTTAATCATGGCCTGATAACGGGCTTCGCGCGCTTTAGCCTCGGGACTTTGCCCCACCGCCGCGGTGGCATCCACGTCAATGGCCAGAAAAGGAATCTGCAACTGTTCGCACATCTTGCGGCAATGGTCCGCCCACTGGTCGGCCTCGCGGTTCAACGCATGATTAATATGCACCGCATGAAAATGTATCTGGGGAAAATGGTGTCGTTGACTACTGATGACGTGCAACAACACATGGGAGTCAATGCCACCACTGTAGGCGATCCAGAAACGCTGGATGGTTTTGTCACGTTTCAGACAGCTTTGTACGGACTGAATGACTTTGGCATGCGGTGGCTTCAGTGCCATAAGCGCAACAACCTGCTATTGGACAATATTAACAAACGGCAAAACTTATAATTGGGATTACACCTTGGGATTACACCCGCGCGACGAACCGTCGCAATGGCTATGTCATTTTGTATTACCCGTCGGCGAAATTACCGTACC
>JASFMT010000180.1:0-7390 GCA_050117455.1 Gammaproteobacteria bacterium
AGCCGAAGCCCCCTTTCCTCCGTAGAGATTATGCGGTATTAGCCCGAATTTCTTCGGGTTGTCCCCCACTACAGGGTAGATTCCTATGTATTACTCACCCGTCCGCCACTCGTCAGCCGGAAGCAAGCTTCCGCTGTTACCGTTCGACTTGCATGTGTTAAGCATGCCGCCAGCGTTCAATCTGAGCCAGGATCAAACTCTTCAGTTTAAAATCCAGTCACCTTTTTTTGTATTCAAAAAACGAACACAAAGGCGGTAACCAATTCCAAAGAGTGATCCAAATTCAGTTATTACTCGGATACTGACTTTGGTCACTTACATGATGTTTTGTCACCAAACCATGCATGCAAGCGCCCACACAAATTTCCTGATTTCATTGTTAAAGAGCGTGCTGACTTTTCACTCAGCAAAGACATTCAATTGTGACACTGTTTTACATATCCGTCAATACAATGTCACCAAATTTCTTCGAACATTTTTCCCAGCTTTGCCGCTTTGCAATCCTCTTGCCAAGCTCTCCAGCGTCGAAGAGGCGCGATTATACGCGTTACGCCGACGCCGTCAACAAGTTTAAACACAAATGTTTAAATCGGTTGTTTTTCAATTGCTAAGCGCTGATACAACCTTCGAGCGGTCGGCATTATACCGAGTTAACGATAGCAATCAACCGTTAAATGAGATCCTACTGCAGAAGTAGAGAATCCGCCTTGACGCACAACAACAAGTTGATCGAAATTCGGCAAATTGGCGCGACGACCCGACCGGTCTTGTCGGCTATGGTGTTGCTTTTTGGGAATCTATTTGACCGTCACCCTGGCAAATTTTCGCTTACCGACCTGGTAAACAGCCGTGGTACCAGCCCCCACTTCCAGCTTGGTATCGCTTACCCGTTCGCCGTCGACTTTGACGGCGCCTTGCTTGATCATGCGTATGGCTTCACCGGTGCTTTTAGTCAAGCTGGCGTCCTTAAGCAAGTTACCGATGAGAAGGGCGCCACTATTGGATGGCAGCTCGATCTCGGGCATCTCATCGGGCATGGCGCCTTTCTGGAACCGGTCAATAAATGCTTGCTGCGCTGACTGCGCCGCCACCTCGGAATGAAAGCGGGCGACGATTTCCTTGGCCAGCTCGAATTTCACGTCCCGCGGGTTACCACCTTGCTGCACCTGCTGCTTTAACGCTTTAACCTCTTCCGGCGGCCGGAAGCTCAACAGCTCAAAATAGCGCCACATAAGGTCGTCCGAGACGGACATGACCTTCCCAAAAATTTCGTCCGGCGGTTCATCAACCCCAATATAATTGCCCAGGGATTTGGACATTTTTTTGACACCGTCCAGTCCCTCCAGCAACGGCGTGGTGATCACCACTTGCGGCGTCTGCCCCTGCTCTTTTTGCAGTTCCCGGCCCACTAACAAATTAAATTTCTGATCCGTACCGCCAAGCTCGATATCGGCCTGAAGTTCCACCGAATCCCAGCCCTGAATCAGCGGGTATAAAAATTCGTGTATGGCGATAGACTGGCCGGAGGTAAACCGCTTGTGGAAATCATCCCTTTCGAGCATGCGCGCCACATTATATTTGGCCGCCAGCTTTATCATATCCGTGGCATTTTTCCGGTTCATCCAGTCGGAGTTATGAACCACTTCGGTTTTGTCGCGGTCGAGAATTTTAAACACCTGTTCTTCGTAGGTTTTGGCATTTTCCCGGACCTGCTCCAGGGACAAGGGGGGCCGGGTAGCACTCTTACCCGTGGGGTCGCCGATCATCGCCGTAAAATCACCAATCAGCAAAATGGCGTGGTGGCCGAGATCCTGGAATTCTCTGAGCTTGTTGATTAGTACTGTATGGCCAATATGAATATCGGGCGCGGTGGGATCAAAACCGCATTTCACACGCAAGGTTTTACCGGATTTCAGTTTGTCCCGCAGCTCACTGGCCACCAGGATCTCGTCTGTCCCATGCTGTATTAGTTGCATTGTTTGTTCTACATCAATCATAAATCCGGTTCCAAACGTTATTATTGAAAGTCCAAAAATGTGAAGTGGCGATATTATATGAACAGCCACAAAATGGTAACCTTATTGCATTACTGAGCATGACAGCGACGGAACCAGACTGGTTAATATTTAACCATATTCATTGGTTGCGCCCCGATCTAAAGCTGCATGCCGCAGTCACATCGCACGAACGCATTATCTTGTGTTGTCTTCAGTATTGTTATATTGAAATTTGAATAGGTGTAACAGCCAATGGAGGATTTTTGATAAGGACATTCTGGCTATATTTTGAGCTGGCTTTTTACCTACGCAGATGCGTATACTTAGCACACTGGATAGCCGCTATCCAGGTCGTTGAGTTGTAACCTTTTCATGGGTGATTTTAAGATGGCACACAGTTCTGTCGTTCAACGGAACCTCAAAACACCAGGACGGAATCCTCGCAAGCGCGTACCTTATGCACACTGGTTTATATTGTTTGCCAGTGTTGGCATCTTCGGCGTTATTTTCTTTCTCATTTCCGATATCGCCGTTGCCACCCGCGGATCTTCGTTACTTTCCCAAAGCCAAAACACTTCAGCAAGCCTGAAAAAAGTATCGCTCCACGATGAGGTCAATTTGCCGCTGGAAATTCCGTCTTATGACGAAAGTGCCGTTGACGATTCATTCGCGGCCCCCGACGTTAACTGGAAAAGCGTAAAAGTTAAAAAAGGGGATACGCTGGCAAGTATCTTTTCCGATCTGAAATTAAACCCCAAAGAATTGCACAAAATTGTTCGCTTAGGTCAATCCACTGCTAAATTAAAGCGGTTGATACCCGGCGAAGAATTAAAGTTCCTCATTGTTGACAATCAACTGCGGGAGCTCATTTATGTTATCGATGACGCTCAATCTCTGCACGTAATTAAAAGTGGCGATACATACACCGCGTCTGACGTGGAAATTGAACTGAATAAGCGTATCGCTTATGCCGCCGGTAAAATTGAAAGCTCACTCTTTATCGCCGCTCAGGAAGCAGGTATCCCTGGCGCAATGACCATGGAACTGGCCAACATCTTTGGCTGGGACATCGACTTTGTACTGGATGTGAAAACCGGCGACCGCTTCTCGTTGATCTATGAAGAATACTTTCTCGATGGCGAAAAAGTGAAAAATGGTGACATCCTGGCGGCGGAGTTCGTCAACAAAGGCACCAAGTACCGCGCGGTGCGTTATGTTGATAGTGACGGTAACGCGGCTTACTACACACCGGAAGGCAAGAATATGCGCAAACGCTTCCTGCGCACACCGGTGGATTTTAAGCGTATCAGCTCCAAATTCGGTAAACGTTATCACCCCATATTGAACCGCTTACGTCAACACAACGGCGTGGATTACGCCGCCTCCATGGGCACACCCATTAAAACCGTTGGCGACGGCAAGGTGGCTTTCATGGGTAAAAAAGGCGGTTACGGCAACACGATTATTATTCAGCATGCCGGTCGTTACAGCACGCTGTACGCGCATATGAAAGGATTCAAACGTGGGCTTAAGAAAGGCTCGCGCGTCAAACAAGGTGATGTTGTCGGTTATGTAGGAAGCAGTGGCTTGGCCACCGGTCCGCACCTGCATTACGAGTTCCGCATCAACGGCATTCACCGTAACCCGTTAACGGTTAAGCTACCGGACGCAAAACCCATCACAGCGAAATACCGTACCGACTTCAAACTCAATACTCAAGGTTACTTAACCTTGCTGGATACACTGCGTCGTACCAGTGTTGCATTGAGCAGTTCCACAATGACCGATCGCCGCCTGTAACTGTCAGGTTTAGCAAATCAAACCATAGTATTCATAAAAAAACGGCGCTGATGCGCCGTTTTTTCTTCCCTGGTAAATGTCCCCTATTACTCTGCGTTAAAGCCGTTCACGATTCCGATTGATAAGCCTCTGCATCATATAACCGCAATATCCTAACGGTCCTGAAGTTGTACGTAATCCCTTGTGGGGCTGCCGGTATATACCTGGGTTGGCCGGAATATACGATTGTCTTTCAGTTGCTCACGCCAATGTGCAAGCCAGCCGGCAGAACGGGCGATGGCAAAAATGGAGGTGAACTGGTCAGCGGGTATTCCCATTTCGTTATACAAAATGCCGGAATAAAAATCCACGTTGGCATAAACACCTTTGTGCGACAACCGTTCTTCGGCTGCCTTTTCAACGGCCAGGGCAGTTTCCAGAATGGGATTGTTTATGCCCTTACCTTCTATTAAATCCGTCACGAGTTTTTGCAAAATCTTGGCTCGCGGATCTTTGGTTTTGTATTCGCGATGCCCCATACCCCATATCACTTCTTTTTTGGCCAGGCGCTTTTCAACAAACGCTTCCGCGTTTTCCGGTGAACCCACTTGCTGCAACATTTCCAGGACACGCTGATTGGCACCACCGTGTAGCGGTCCCGATAACGCACCGATCGCGGAAGCAACAACGCTATAGGGACTGGCAAGCGTTGAGCCGTTCACCAATACCGCAAATGTAGAAGCGTTAATGGTATGTTCGGCGTGCAAAATCAAACAAATGTCCATGATGCGAGCCAGCATGGGATCCGGTTCTTTTTCATTGAGCATATACAGAAAATTTTCCGCATAGGAAAGGTCTTTACGCGGCGCAACCGGGTCATCGCCATGGCGGATGTGTTCCCACATCGCCACGATCGTTGCCATGCGGGAAATGATTTTTACCGTCATGTTATGGATATAATCAATATCCTCACAAGCATCGCTACCGGTCAGGCATTCGTTACCGGGATAAAACATCCCGAGGCTGGCGACCGCTGTCTGCAACATTTCCATAGGGTGTCCCATGGGCGGAAGCGTTTTCATGAGCTCACGAATGTTGTATTTAACGCGACGGTTTTCTTTTAATTGTTCATCAAAAATCGAGAGTTGTTGCTTGGTGGGAAGCTCGCCGTCGAGTAGCAACAGCGTTGTTTCTTCAAAGGAACTGTAATCCGCCAATTGTTCAATAGGGTATCCCCGGTAGGAGAGGATTCCCTTTTCACCATCGATATCGGAAATATTGGACTTGGTTGCCGGAACGCCGGCCAGCCCCGGTAGGTATTCACTCATGCTATGTCCTCGCCTGGGTTATTCGCTCATGGTGCCGTTTTAATCCAGCCCACGCCGCTTATTGCTTATAATTTCCGGTTCTACAGATCCGATATACTGGAAAAACCAGTATCGCCACGTCTACCAAAAGCCTGAATCAATAACTTTTAGTCTAGAGCCAATCTCACATATTACATCCCCGGTTCAATATACCGAGAACGCGACGTTTTTCCGGGTTATGACGTTATTGTGACGTTAAGTCAGTTAAATCGAAAAGGAGGAACCACAACCACACGTGGTTGCAGCGTTGGGATTTTTTATTACAAACTGAGCGCCCTGCAAATCTTCCTTGTAGTCCAGTTCGGAGCCGGCCAGATACTGAAAGCTCATGGGGTCGATGAGGAATGTCACGCCGCCTTTCTCGATTGCGGTATCTCCCTCGTTGACGCTTTCATCGAAGGTAAAACCGTATTGGAAGCCGGAACAACCACCCCCGGTGATATAGACACGCAATTTCAACGCATCGTTGCCCTCATGCTCGATAAGGGTTTTAACTTTTTTGGCGGCACTATCGGTGACGATAATCGCGTTGTTCGTTGTCTCGCTGGCGGTCGCCGGAGTATCCATGTAAATCCTCCAAAATTCAGATCTGTAATTTTAGGCAATTATATGTCGATGTAGTTGCCAATTTCATTAATTCAAGGATGAAAGCCAGTCTGTAATTTCAGAGTGTTTTAGTCAACTATTAATTTCGTTTAAATTTGAATTAGTTAAATCCACCTGAGACCTTGTCCTGGGGTGGCGACGAATATTCATCTTCAGAGGGCTCAGAGGCCGTTGAGGCGGGTATTTCCGCCTTAACTGGCGCCCCACTATCAGCCTTATGGCTGCTGTTATCATAGTGTATCAGCGACCCGTTCACCTCGGCCCCGCCGGCCATTTCGATAAGGTTGTAATACACATTGCCCGTCACCCGCGCATTGGGGGCTAACTCAATATGTTTCAGGGCATAGACGTCACCAATCACCTCGCCACTCAATACGATATTATGCACGTGTACATTACCCACCACTCGGCCTTTTTCACTGGTGGTCACCAGCGAATCCTCGCCTTCCGCGATGACATTGCCTTCAATCGTGCCATCAATATGCAATCCACCGCTGAAATGCACATCACCGATTAGCTTGGTATTGCCGCCCACCAGTGAATCCAGATCCGCATTACGCTTCGATTTTTTGTTTCCAAACATAGCCTTAACCTCTACTTGTAAATGCTGTTAATGTCGAGCAACCGTGTGGCGATTGGTCTGTGCATTATGTGTGCAATATCCAAGCCATCAGAAACGACACATTACGACGCGATATCCATCCAGTTAAACGTTTGTTGAATATCATTTTGCCCCCGCCCGGATGGCTGCAAATCAACCAGGATACTGGAAGGCGTAAAACCGTCGGGTAATACCACGTCACCTTCAATGGTTTGAAAGTACTTAAATTGCAAGGGTAGATTTGGTGATTTATTGCCCATCAGTTTCGCAACATTGAGCTGCTTGGGCTCACCGTTGTGCAGCCCATCGACGAGAATATTGGCGCGGCCCCGAATCAGGCGATTGTTTTTCTTCACCTGGGTTAACACCAGCTTGAAATGGTAGCCATTGTTAGTGCCGAGCTTGTTAACCTTAAAACTGGCAATGTTCAAGCCCGATGCGGTCTGAGTTGGGGACACGATACCGCGGTAAAACGCCACCTGTTCCTTCAGCTCCAGAATTTCATTCTGCAACCGCTTCAGCGATCCGTTAACGTCGTTATAGGCTTTCTTATCGATCTCTGCGGCTTGTCTCAATACGGCATTTTGTTCGCGAAGCTCAGTGTTTTCCTGGTCAATTTCATACAACTGCTGTTGCATTTTGTCGTGAGCGGTTTTCAGGACCTGGTGATCAAATCCAGCGGTATTGTGTCCGTAGTAATATGCACCGTAACTACCGCCGGACAGAACCATGATCACTAATATAACTACCAAGGCGGTTCTGCCCGGTCGGGGTGATTTGATAATAAGCTGAGAAGCCATAAAGCGCTGCCGTCCCTATAATTCCATGTCCGTAGGGTGCGCCTCAAAGCCTGAAAGACACACCTTAACGCCCAGCGAACACGACATCAGGCGACTGCCCAGAAGCGCAGTCGATGTCGCAAGGTAATCTAGGAATAATTACGGCACGAGAGCGGCGTTATTTAGCCCGGCGGTCTCATTTAGGCCAAACATAATGTTCATATTTTGAACCGCCTGGCCAGCGGCGCCTTTGACGAGGTT
>JASFMT010000181.1:0-7389 GCA_050117455.1 Gammaproteobacteria bacterium
ATATATAGTTACCGGTAGTGTAACGTTACCGACATATGCTGTCATATCAAAAACAGCAGACAAGCTATCGAATGGATTAAAGAATATATGTTATAAGAAAACGTTTAACAAGTCGCTTCACCAGATTCGTAGCCGCGATGCGGCTACTCCCAGGTGAGCTCGGCGTTAGCCTTATAGAGGTAAATTATGGGAAAAATTTTAATCTTTGTGTTTTTTTTCAGCAGTGCTGCTTATGCTGGTGAATTATACCAATGTAAAAACGGTGATGGTGAGATGTCGTATCAAGATAAGCCGTGCAAGGGTGAAACCGTAAGCAAAAGTAATTTTAAAGATAATCATACCGCTCAATTTACAGAGGCAATGATAAAAACCCTTGCAAAAATGACGGGAAAATCAGAAGAAGAGTTAAAAGATCCAGATAAACGTCAAGCAATCGAAGTTCTAGCTGCAACTGATGCAGCGAAAAGCTATGCATATACAAAAGTTTATGGGGTTTCAGCCAAGTACTGCCAGGGAAATGTCAGTAAAAAATTAGCTAATTATGAATCAAGAGCAGCTGATATTATAAATCTAGGAAAGTATTACTACCAAAACGGAATTAAAGCAAATATCAAAGGTAAAGATCATAGCAAGACAGGGAAAGAATTGACTGATGGGTTAAATAAATTAGTAAATAAGCTCGATGCAGAACACAAATCTGCCAGCAAGCCACAATTAACTAAAAAATGTAAAGAGGCAGCTCAAGCACTTGATATGTTAACTAAACTATATTCAGGCTAACAACTCAACCAAATTCGCGCTTACGCGCTGGACGGCCAACCCGCTCCGCGGTTTGTCCGCCATTTGTTTCAAACGTTATGTGTGCTAAAGAAAATGGCGATAATTACTCAGCTATCTAAATGCCCGATTTGTGGAAAATGTTTCGGTGATGAATATCAATCTGACGAGATATTTGGGCTATCAGCTTCAAGTGTTGATCCATTTGGCGAGTTTTCCAAATTTAATGATGTAGGAGTACATCAGGATTGTTTTAAAAAATGGGATAGAGCAAATATTTTTATAGAGTATTGGAATACTCATATGAAGGGGTGCGAGAATTATAAATATTTGCGTTTATGCATAATGCCTGATGGTAGATTGGAATATGAATATAGAAGTAAATACAAAAAGATCACATAACCAGTCGCTACACTCAGACAGTCAAAAGCGTCGCAATTTTTGCAAAGCAAAAATATGCGCCACTTTCGCCTGCTGGTGAGCTCAGCGTTAATGTCTGCTTCGCTGTATTTCCCCTGGGTATAGGGGTCTACTTATGAGTTATCAGGCTTGAATCTAATCAAAATCCTGTAGGTCTGCTAACGCTGCAAAGCGGAAGTCTAGTAGGTAATTACCAATGGCAGCTTTTGTTTTTTGTGTAAATAAAATTAGGCGGTGCCTGTCAGATAAAGCCTGTATCACTAAAAAACTGCAGAATTTTTATTTTTTCAAATTGGCAAAGGCATTTGCCATCGCGGTGTTCGGTGCTGGTTTAGGTTGGCGATTAGCGTTCCGCGCCGTCGCTTTACCTCTTCCGCTATCAGGTTTTGATCGGGATTGACCACTGTTTTTATTATCCTGTCCGGGTTGGTCGGTGAGGCGCATGGTTAAACCTATGCGTTTGCGGTCAGCGTCCACTTCCATAACTTTAACTTTTACCACTTGTCCGGCTTTTACGACATCGCGCGGGTCTTTGACATATTTGTCGGACAAGGCGGAAATATGAACCAGGCCGTCCTGATGCACGCCAATATCAACAAATGCACCGAAGTTGGTGACATTGGTAACCACCCCTTCCAGTATCATCCCGGCTTCCAGGTCGTTGAGGGTTTCTATGCCTTCTTTAAAACTCGCGGTCTTGAAATCGGGGCGTGGATCGCGTCCCGGTTTATTTAGCTCCTGGATGATATCGCGTATGGTCATCTCGCCGAATTGATCATCGATAAAGTCATTGGCGGCCAGGCTATTTAAAAAAGCACTATCGCCGATGACATCGGTGATGTTGCGATTTGATGTTTTAAGTATTTTTTCCACCACTGGATAAGCTTCAGGGTGAACAGCGGACGCATCGAGGGGGTTGTCCCCGTTGTGAATGCGTAGAAATCCTGCCGCCTGCTCAAAAGCTTTAGGCCCGAGCCGTGGTACTTTCAGCAATTGCTGGCGGTTTTTGATGGCACCTTGCTGGTCCCGGTAACCGACAATGTTTGCAGCCAGCGCTTCAGACAAGCCGGCCACACGCGCCAGCAACGGCACCGATGCGGTGTTTATTTCAACGCCGACGGCGTTTACACAGTCTTCCACCACGGCATCGAGTTTACGCGCCAGGTGATGTTGGTTGACATCGTGCTGATATTGCCCGACGCCAATGGATTTGGGTTCGATCTTTACCAGCTCCGCTAATGGATCCTGTAGTCGCCGGGCGATGGAGACCGCGCCCCGATAGGAAACATCCAGCTTGGGAAATTCCCTGGCCGCCAGTTCAGATGCCGAGTAAACGGAAGCGCCTGCTTCACTGACCACGAGGCTGGTTAATTTTAGCTCCGGATGTTTTTTAATAAGTTCATTAACCAGTTTGTCCGTCTCCCTCGAGGCGGTACCGTTACCGATGCTGACAAGTTCCACGTTATATTTCTTCGCGAGTTCCGCCAGTGTTGCCAGTGATCTATCCCACTGCTTTTTCGGGGCATGGGGAAACACGGTGGTGTGCTCCAGCAACTTGCCGGTCTGATCAATGACCACAACTTTCACACCGGTGCGTAACCCGGGGTCTAAACCCATGGTGACGCGCAGCCCGGCCGGCGCGGCGAGTAACACATCGCGCAGGTTCTCACCGAACACCCGTATCGCTTCCGCATCCGCACTTTCACGCAGCCGTAACAATAATTCCGTCTCGATACGCAATGAAACTTTAGTACGCCACGCCAGACGCGCTGATTCCATTAACCAGGCATCGGCAGTACGGCCTTTATCCGCCAATCCATAAAGTTTCGCTACCATGCCGTCACAGATGCCCATCTCGGTAATGCGTTCGAGGTCATCCTGGCCGGGTACCATGAGCTTGACACGTAATACCCCTTCTTCACGACCGCGAAACAAGGCCAGTGCCCGGTGGGAAGGTATTTGCTTTAACTGTTCGCTAAATTCAAAATAATCAGAAAACTTGGCGCCTTTTTGTTCTTCACCTTTAGCGACCGTGGACGTGAGTTTTGCGTGGTCCCAGACATAGTCGCGTAACTTGCCGACAATATCGGCATTGTCGCCGACCCGTTCCATGAAAATCTGGCGCGCACCTTCCAGTACGGCCGAGCTGTCTTCGAACCCGGCTTTTTTATTAATGTAGTTATTGGCCAGCGACGCGGGGTCCTGCGTTGGGTCTTCCAGTATCTCGTCGAGTAACGGTTCAATACCGGCTTCGCGGGCGATTTGTGCCTTAGTGCGCCGTTTGGGTTTGTAGGGAGCGTATAAATCTTCCAGTCGTGTCTTGGTATCCGCCTCGAGAATCGCTGCCTTTAACTCAGGAGTCAGTTTGTCCTGTTCGTCAATGGACTTGATAATTGCAACGCGCCGTTCTTCGAGTTCACGCAAATATATCAAGCGCTCTTCCAGTTGCCGCAACTGGCTGTCATCCAGGCCAGATGTTACCTCTTTTCGATACCGGGCAATGAAAGGAACCGTAGCACCTTCGTCTAATAATCCAATGGCGGCGTTCACCTGGGCCGGTTTAACGCCCAGTTCTTCTGCAATACGAGCGGCAATATCCATAATGAGTCGTTCTACTATTTAGTGGTTACTGAGTGATTGGGAAAGGGGATAAAGTTTACCAAAAGGTTGTCGCGAACACAGCTATTGATTGATAAATACCGGAGAGAATATTGGTAAGCTACTCAATACGTGACCTGTTTCCGGACGGCAATCCGATTTTTCGGATGCACCGAATCAGGGAAATGCATGTTCTAACCCAACCGTTGGTAAAATCGGGGTAAAACCCTAACGGTACTTAGTTAAATAGTCGTTAGATCAGTACTCCGTCATTCCGGCACGCTTTTAGCCGGAATCTATTGGTTTTTTAAAAGGTGGATTCCGGCTAAAAGCATGCCGGAATGACGCAAAAGCCCTTAACTGAGTGCCATTCGGGTAAAACCCCGTTATTATTCAGCCGCCTTGTCCGCAAGCAAAACGAATTCCTTTGTATTGAAATCGTAGACCCAGACGTCACCGGTTGATATGGAATACACCCAGCCGTGTAGTTCGATGTTGCCTTTGCGTAATTCCAGCGCGACGGATGGGTGGGTTCGAAGATTGTCGAGTTGCGACCGGACATTTTCCTGAGTGGTTATGATGAGCCGATCATCATCCGCGCAATTGCTATGATGCTCACGCATAATCCGTCGCGTGGTCTCGGCCTGGTTAATCCAGGCCCGCACGGCGGGCAGGTCTTCCACTTCTTCGGGGTGTAACAACGCTTTCATGACAGCGCAGTCGGTATGACCGCAGACAATTATATTGGGTACTTTCAGTACCGATACGGCATATTCAATAGTCGCCGTACTGCTACCCAGCATAGCGCCATAAGGAGGAACCAGGTTTCCGGCATTCCTAAGAATAAACAGTTCGCCAGGGTCCGTTTGCGTGAGCAAGGTTGGATCGACGCGCGAGTCGGAGCAGGTAATAAACAGGGCGCGCGGCGACTGTGTGCTTGAGAGCCGGGTAAAAAGGGCTTTCTTTTTCTCAAACACCTCATTGCGAAATTTTAGAAAGCCTTTGACGAGTTTTTCCATAATAGTTTATCGCGTGTGATGTTATTGAATCGAATTCAATTATCTAAGCCGTCAACATTGTGTCCGCATGTCGTATTTTAATCAAAAACCTCGCCAGCGCAAAGTGTAGCGATGCCAAATGTTAGATCGATTATACGCCTAAATGGACTCGCTCGCGAAATTCTTCAGGTTCATTTGTCAATGAAATGAGTGGTGACTACAGCTCAAAGGCATCCCGCAACGAACCTTAACTCGTTATGTCATCCTGGCAGAGGTTGAGAACGAATGACCTTCCGGATCCGCACTAAATCACCCGGATATATCCAGTCGGGATCACGAACGTGACTTAGTTCGGAAAGCTTTTTATATTGAAATGGATCACCAAGAAATTTCGCGGCAATATCCCACAACGTATCACCTTTGACCACAATATAAATGAATTCCTCAAACTCAGCTGTTTGCCAGTCGTGGATATCGCCATGGGCATCAAATACCGGTTGTTTGAATTTGCCAGAAGGAAAAGTACCTGTTAATGCCGGTCCGGTAACCGGAACCGGTTTTGCATTTGTGAGTGATGCCGGTTCTGCTGTGTTTGCCGGCGTCTGTTCGTTCTCCGTACTATCGGGGCTTCGCTGTCGACGGTTTTCAACGTTGGATTGCGGGCGTTCTACCGTAATTGAATAGGTCTCGGTTTTCAGGCCCAGGATGACCTGGTATCGGCCTTCCTCGTTCGACGCATCCGATGCCGGTGGTTTCTCGCTAACCGTTGCGTTGCCAGATACTGCCTGATTATCTATCGGGCTACCTTTTACAATACCTGGTAGGTCTTGGATTTGGCTATTGTCGTTTTGCGAGGTGATGGGCCTCGGTTTGTTTTTGCCACTTGTCGGCAACCAGAGGAAGAGCAAAAACATGGCCAACAATAAAAGTACGCTGAACAATGCGCCCCGAACCCGCCAACTTATGGTAGGTAACGGGGAGACATGCTGTGTGTGATGATAGGGCTGGTATTGTTTCTGTAACGCGACTGAGTGATTCGGCTCTTTCCTTGTCACTGGCTGCGATAAACTTTTCGTATGGCCAGCAACGGTATTGTCGGATAGTGAGGACTTGGGCTCGGGCTCTGTTGTGGCATCAACTCCGGTATGTTTCGAATCTATAGTCGATATGCGCCAATTGTCAGTAATCGTCAACGCCTTGTGGGAGGGCGTCAATGGAATGTCGAAAATATACCGGAATGTCCGGAGTGGGCCGGCCGTATTCTTGTCCGATACCGGTATTGTTGGTTCATCCTGTACGTTGCTGTCATGACGGTTCACGTCAATGGAGCTTGTTGCAGTTTCAGGTAATACCTGCGTTATATCATCCACCGAACTATCGCAGCCAGCAACATCGGGTTGCGCTGACCTTTTGGAGTCAGGCTGTTCTGCTTTTATATCAGATATTGCCGGGCGTTCTGGCGTATTGTTTTCATTCTCTGAGCTGTCGCTGTGTGGTTTGGTTTGTACCGTCACCGGTGCTGGTTCGCCGAATTCATTTGCGTCGACATCCATGGCGTTCCCAGCTTCGGAATTTGTACGCGGAGAAGCGGAAGCGTATGCGGTGTCAATCGACACAGTAGGGTCTGATGGCTGCGGTTGCTGATTGGAGGTTTGTTGAGTGCTTTGATTAGTGCTATGTATACTGCCGTGTTTGCTGCTACGTTGATCTGTACCGGGCTGCTCCAGATCCGCAGGTCCATTAACCTGTTGATTAAATCCCTCTAAATCCAGGTACAACAGAAGGCGTTCATCCTGGGCAACGATGTGGGTAACCAGGGAATTCGGAAATATAGGGTCGCGCTCGTGGAATCGCATGTCATCAATGCTGATGATATCCAGTGCTTCGTCAACCCAAAGTCCGGTCAAAGAGCCGGCCATTCTTACGACGATAATAACGCCGTTTGTCGTTTCGTCGCTGACAGTTTCGCTGAAGTATGTGCGCAGGCAATGAACCGGCGTTGCGGTGTTTTGAAAATCGATAATGCCTTTTAACGTACCGGTAGATAGGGGCAAACGGGTGAGTCGGGGGACCTCGATAATGGATTCAACAACATTGGCCAGAATACAGCAGTAGGAATCGCCAACGCGAAACACCAGCAGGTTATTGCTGTTCTGCTGCGAGAACTTGTCTATGGTTACCGCTTCTTGCATAGAAGAGAGAGTCGTTCAAAGTGCGATTAATTTAACAGGCTATGGATATAGGTATCGGTCTTGGTTGATGCATTTTTCATGACGTATTAATGAAAATGAGAATTTTCTGGCGAGATAATTACGATTGTCTGACGTAGTTAGGTCGTTGATAATGCTCGTGAAAGCCACAGCGAAGCATATTGTTGTAAGAAGGGTTTGGCTGATCTGGTAATTTTGCGGTTTCTGTGGCAAACCACTGGCAACCCCTATTGATGCCTTCGTTGATGCGGTGTGCCATCAATGCGCCCTGGATACCCCGTTTGCGGTAGGCCTGCATGGTGGTCGCCGTGTTTAGATGGCCGATATCATTGTGAATAGTAAGACAACCAACCCCCACCGGTATATCACCATCTTTGGCGAGATAC
>JASFMT010000182.1:0-7330 GCA_050117455.1 Gammaproteobacteria bacterium
TAGGTATAACGAAAGCCTGGTAATAATTGGGTTCTCGATCCGGCTATACCAGCCCATTAATAACGTGGCATAGCGCCGGGGAATCCGGTTGGTAAGCAGAAAATTGACTCGCTCGTGTTGAGTCCAGCGTTTAATCAGGGAAGGGTTGTGCACAGCTTTTTCGTTCATGGTTAATGATATCAACCGTTAGTATAAAGCGGTTTTTTAGCGGCCTTGAAATTTGGCGCATGTGGCAGGGCAAGACTGACCCATACCGCCGCGGTAAAATAAAGTGTCATCCATGGAACCTCTTCGCGCCAGGTTTGCCACTCGAAACTGACAATACAGCTTTTCGCCGTATCTATTATCCCTTCTTTCAAAGAAAGGTATTGTAAGCCTGCCGTTGCGTCAGCCATCCAACGCCTCCAGTACATGGGCACATCGACGGTTATCATAAAGATTACAAAGCCAATTCCAAAAACAACCATCACAGCCAGGAACTTTCGCTGGTTATTGCGAACTTGCGACCATAAGGCCAGGAAACTGACTACCAAGAGTACGCCGCCAATCGTCCACAGAGATTCTTCCAGGATGCTACCGAGATAGTTGGTACTGATGACGGCATACCAGGAAAAGCCTTCCGCGATGACAATCAAGGGCACCAGCAACCAGGAAACCGCAATCGCGGTTTTTGTTTCTGTACCAAGCCCGGCTTCGCGCAGCAGGATAGCGCATTGGGCGATAAAACAGATTTCCGCCACCGTGGCAACCGAACGCCCGACAATCATGCTGGATAGCCAGCTGTCCACCAGGCAAATTCGCTCCAGGTCAATGCGGGGCAGAAACGACCGGAACGCACAACCCACGGTATAGACACCGGATAACCATAAAATTGCGCGACGCCACACATATATATTGGGATGTATCGTGGATTTACGGCGCGTAAAAACAACAAGCGAATAAACCCAGGCACCGATGTTCATTATCGATATCGCGATAAGAAGAAACCACCAGTAATGTACGCTGGTCATAATGTCATATTGTTATTTTTACGGCACCATTCCATTTGTAACAAATCTGTAATAAAAATAAAGCAATTTTACGTTGCGGACGTTAAACTAACATATAAAATTAGTGAATATCTAATTTTTTTCAACTTTTTTAAAAGCAATCTATGCGGTACTTTTCGTTGCATTTCGATCAATTAAAAACGAAGCGTCATTTGCTTTTACATTGCCGGGACTGGTAGACATGACATCCCAACGCCGAGCTTCGTCTTGCAGCTCATACGATAATGTGATCTGTAATAACGCACTCGTCGTTGAAGGTGGCGCCATGCGTAGTGTATTTTCTGCCGGGTTGCTGGATGGCTTTCTCGAAAGACAATTTAATCCTTTTGATTTTTACATTGGTGTTTCAGCGGGAGCTTTTAATCTCGCCGCCTATCTATCCGGCATTCCCGGAAAAAGCCTGGAGGTTTACCAGAAACTCGCTCTGGACAAGGCATTTATCAGTTACTGGCGATTTATTCGCGGCGGTCACTTGCTGGATCTGGACTGGCTTTTTGAAACCATCCCTGCTGCATCATACCTGGATCAAGAAGCGGTATATCGACCCGGAAAACCGTTTTACGTTTGTGCGTCCGATGTCAGTACCGGTGAACCCGCCTACATCAATACCACGCCGGAAAATCTTGAACGCGTTATGAAAGCCTCAGCGGCGCTGCCATTGTTTTACCGTAATTTCCCGGTGATCGACGGCAGTCCGATGACGGATGGAGGGGTAGCGGATGGTATACCGGTTGCGCAGGCCATTCGAATGGGCGCTACTCGGATATTGGTTGTACGTTCTCGTCACAAAAGCTACCTGAAGAAGGATACCCTGGGGCACCGGTTCGTCCGTTGGAAGCTAAGAAAATTTCCAACGCTGGTGGCAACAATGCATCAAAGGGTCAGTCTATATGAAGAGACAATAAGTCTCATTCGCAACCCCCCTCCGGGTGTCAAGATGATAGAAGTGTGTCCACCCGAAGACTTTACGATTGGCAGATTTAACCGACGATTAGAGGCACTGTTGAAAGGATATCAATCCGGTATTGAAATGGCAGAAGACACCATCCAAAAGTGGGGCTCTGATTAAGTAATATACGGTATGCTGGGCCAATGAGCATTGCAACTACTTCTTGGGAAGCAGTCCTTTGGCCTGCGCATAACTGAGCCCCTGGATGCCGCTTTTTTGCATGGAAGTGCTTAAAGAACCCGCCAGCGCCGAGGCAAATACGCGCTGGTAAAACGGCAGTCCTTTTAGGTAAACCGGGAGGATACTGTCCACTGATTCCGCGTTATTCATTGCCCGCTCGAACTCCCGGCGTCGTAGTTCTATCAACGCCATTAATTCGTTATCCTGCGCAGCAGCGTTGTCCAGTGTTAAAGTCCAGGTAATATCCTGTTGCAATACACATTCGCCAACATATTGACCGAAGCTTGAACTACCCCACTCTTCGGGTGCAATCATGGACAAATGAAACGTCTGGCCTCTGCGATAAAGCCAATAACTCTTTCCTACTACCGGCTTAAACTGGAACTTGCTGTGCAATACAAACAGGGACGTAAATAACTCACTACTAATTTGATCAATATGTTTAGGTGGAACATCAATCTGGGTACGGCTTTCCGCAAGGCTGTCAAGGATGGGGACCAGACCCTTGCCCTGAGGATTGGGATTAGGTTGTTTTTCCATTATCTACTGTTGCGTCGAATGGATGAGACTCGATGATTTTCAGATGTAATATGATAGCAAAAATCAGCGCCGGACAAGAAGTGGCGGTATTGGCTTAACGCTTTTTTATATCCGGAATCAACGTCTTAGGTGGGAAACGGGATCGTCGGCATTCGACGGCTGTGTCGGGGCACGAATACAAATGGAACTGGATAGTAACAAAGCGATAAAACAGACCATTGACGCCGGCCTGGGTATTTCCATGCTATCGCGCCATGCGCTGGCATTGGAAGGCGTAGTCGGCCAATTAAATGTACTGGACGTTAAAGGCCTCCACATATCATGGCAATGGCACGTTGGAAATAATAAGGGTAAGCGGCTATCCATCACTGCAAAAACTATTCTTGAATTTCTTAAATATGAGAGCAATAACATCATGCGAATACAAGTGTTCTTCGTAGTGCGCTACGCATGTTGCCCTGAACAGTTACTCAACACTATTCCTGTCACGCTGTTATTGAAGAGCAAGATCTGAGGCTATCGCATTCGTGGTCTTTATAGTTGCACCTTATCTGCTTGCCTACAATATAGTAGGTCCTGGATGATAAAAATATTGTTAAATTTTAGTGCACAACACTCCACATTGGTGCGCCGTTAGATCAAAGTGTATTCAGGATATCCTTGAACTTGTACCGGACAATAACGCTTACCAATACAAGTTTAGCAGTAAGGTTTAATTTCACCCCTATTTTACAGGGCATATATACGCGCCCAATTATAGCAAGTTCTAATTACCCCTCCCCTTCCACCCTGATAAAAAGTTGGTCTTCATCATGCATTACCACAGCCAGTCAGTTGCGCCGCATACCGGTGATAATCAACGAATGGCCAACAACAATAAAAAACTACAAATAGAAGAAATAAGGAGTTTAGCTTGAAGGGCATCGGTAGCATCACAACACTTGTCATAGTTTCCGCTTTTCCGTCTATCGCCACTGCACAAACCATCGGCGAACTGGTTATTAATATGGATGCTGTGTGGATTACTGTCGCAGCGGCGCTTGTATTTTTTATGCAAGCCGGATTTGCACTGCTGGAAAGCGGCATGTCCCGGGCCAAAAACGCCATCAATGTAGTAATGAAAAACTACACTGACGCCTGTGTCGGCTCGATAATTTTCTGGCTGGTTGGATATGGCATCATGTTTGGCACTAATCCGACGGGACTTTATGGCAGCGACCACTTCTTTCCGACTTTGGCCAATCCGTTTGACAGCGCCTATATCCTGTTTCAGACCATGTTCGCCGCAACGGCAGTAACGATCGCCAGCGGCGCCATGGCGGAGCGAACCCATTTTCATGCTTACCTGATTGGCGCCGTTGTCATCACCGGCCTTATATACCCGGTGTTCGGCAGTTGGGCCTGGGGCAGCCACTATGATGGCAGCGGCTGGCTTGCCGAAATGGGCTTTATTGATTTTGCCGGCTCCACGGTAGTGCATTCCGTCGGTGGTTGGACAGCGCTGGCCGGTATCGTGATTCTTGGGCCTCGCATGGGGCGCTTTACGCCACAGGGTATACCGCGCGCTATCCCGGGCCATAACCTGACGCTGGTAGCCCTGGGTGGATTCATTCTGTGGCTGGGGTGGTTCGGATTCAATGGCGGCAGTACTGTTAAAGCGACAGTTGATATAGGACTTATCAATCTGAATACCCATCTTTCAGCGGCGGCCGGTGCGGTAGGCGCTATTTTTTTTGTGTCACTCCGCCGCCGACCCATTTACGTCTCGACGGTTGTTAACGGCAGTCTCGCCGGACTGGTAGGTATAACGGCGGGTTGCGCGACCATGGCACCGCACTATGCGCTAATAACCGGACTAGTATCCGGCGCTGTCGTGGTTATCGGCGGTAAATTGATTGAAAGCCTGAAACTGGACGATGTCGTTGATGCCGTCGCGGTACATGCTTTCGCCGGTGCCTGGGGCACCCTGGCAGCCGGCCTGTTCAAAACCGGCGACCTATTCAATGCTGAACAGGTGGTCATTCAGTTCATTGGCATCGCCGCCGCCTTTGCCTGGACGTTTCCCGCGGCATTGCTAATGTATTGGTTGATCGCTAAAACCGTAGGGTTGCGCGCCGACCCCATTGATGAACAACGCGGGCTGGACTTTAGTGAGCATTATGAAGTGGGATACCCGGAGTTTCAGCAGGAAATCCTCCACGGTGGAAAATAAACCATTATTAAAACAGAACCTGGTAGAGACAAATGAGCAGTGAATCCATTAAAGAACGGCGCCGCGTGGTTTACTCTGCGCTTGCGCATCACCTGAAACAGGAACGCCTGCTCGAAGCGCTTTGGTTATGGGAACAAAAATACGCCTTAACCAGCGGCCTTGAACTACGTAAATTCGTATCCGAAATCATCCTCAAAGAGGATGATCCGGAATTAAAAAGTAAAGTATATAAAAGCCTGACAAAGGCCACATATTTCTCCGAAGATATCGAACTATTGCCTGACCCGTACGATGCCATGCAAAAATACCGGGAACAATGTAACGGTACATTTAAATACATAAGCCCTTTTGATAATCAATTATCTATTCCTTTTTCGACAGCTGTTTTTCAGAAAATACTTGAAACGTTATTCGTGAAAATAAAACATGAAAACAGTATTGTGTACGAATATTTTTCGCGCCTGTTGAAAACAAAACTAATAGAACTGCAGTTGGAAGCAAACCGCAAACAGGAAATTACAGACTGGCTGGACAAAAAAACAGATACGCTGCGATTGGCATATTCTGAAACTTTTATGTCTAAACTATTAAACGAGATTTACCAATTCTGTTGTGATCAGTTTGGCCCTATGACCAGTGATAAAATATTGGCCGAAGCCATAAAAGAGGCCGACAGTCTGGAAGCCGCTAGATTTTATAACCCTAAACAACTTCTCTAATGCCTGTACAGTTTTTTGCCATACCCTTAGGAATCGCAATTGATGTTCGTAAAAATATTCCTGTTGCTACAAAATGCAGCATTATATTCGCTAAAACATTTATACGAAGCACTTTTCCAGTGCAACCAACAATGTCGGGTATCCCGATCATACCGGTGTTACAATCTTATTTACTGTAAAAACAGCTAATTGTAGATGTCACCGCTACACCATACTGGTTGGCATAGTCCTTGTACATATAATAATGATCTGTGTAAATTTTTTACGTACGAGGACGACATGTCGACCATATCTGGTGTTCCACGTCGCCCGGTAATTCTAGTTATCCTTGATGGCTTCGGTGTAAACCCGGGAAAGCACAACAACGCAGTTTACCAGGCGAAGACTCCAAACCTGGACGACTATTTTTCCCGTTTCCCGCATACCCTGTTAGCCGCCTCGGGTACCGCCGTAGGCTTGCCCGACGGACAAATGGGCAATTCCGAAGTCGGCCACCTGACCCTGGGCGCCGGTGCCGTTATTCGCCAAGATATCGTGCGTATCAACGATGCTATCGCAAATGGTGAATTAGCTGGAAATGAAGCATTGAACAATGCACTGGAAAATGCCAGGCAAAAGCATCGCCCGGTACATTTGTTGGGCCTTGTATCAGACGGCGGTGTACATAGCCATATAAATCACCTGTACGCATTAGTTGATGGCTGCAAACAAAAAGGTGTCAAGCCTTTATTGCATATGATCACCGATGGCCGTGATACGGCGCCGCAATACGCATTGCAGGGCCTTCCTGAACTAGAAAGCAAACTAAACAAAGCGGGCGGCGCGATTGCCAGCGTCATGGGAAGATTTTACGCGATGGACCGCGACCATCGCTGGGAACGCACGGAACTGGCCTGGCGCGCACTGGTCCTTGGCAGAGGTCAATCTGCGATAACAGCCGCGACAGCCATTAAAGCCGCCTATACGGCAGGTGACCACGACGAATTTATTCGCCCCATTCTGTTGCCCGCTTATCAACCGATGCAACAAGACGATTCCGTTATCAGTTTTAATTTCCGCAAAGACCGCCCGCAACAAATCGTTGCTGCATTGGGAAAACCTGAATTTACAGGTTTTGACCGTGGCGATGCACCACTACCCTCTGTTACATGCATGATGCCGTATTCACGTGGCGATAATTTTCCGTATCTATTTACACCCGAGCGGCCTGACACAACTCTGGGACAGGTAATCAGCACGCTGGGGCTGGCACAGTTTCATTGCGCTGAAACGGAAAAATACCCACATGTCACTTACTTTTTCAATGGTGGCCGCGCAGATCCCTACAGCGGTGAAACACAATTGTTAATACCTTCTCCCAAGGTTGCGACATATGACCTGAAACCTCAAATGAATGCTTCTCAAGTCGCGAATGCAATTATCAAAGCCATGACCTGTGGTCGATATGGTTTTATGGTAGTTAACTTTGCCAACGGTGATATGGTGGGCCACACAGCCAAAGCGGATGCCGTTATAACGGCCGTAGAAACGCTGGACCACGAAGTGGGAAGACTGGTCTGCGCAGCGGACAAACTGGGTTATTCCGTGCTACTTACCGCGGATCATGGCAATTGCGAGGAAATCGTCGACCCGCTCACCGGCGAACCACACACGCAACATACCACCTATCCGGTACCCTGCC
>JASFMT010000183.1:0-7312 GCA_050117455.1 Gammaproteobacteria bacterium
ACTACTGCCTGAAAAGCAAGTAGCCTCAATGGACTGTAGGCGTAATAGAGGAACCACACCATACGATTTAATCCCCTCCCCGGGTTCCGTAAACTGCACCCGGGCTACTTACCACAAGTTACCGGATAATTGGAGCAATGTGAAGGTTGTAGCATTCGTCACACACGAGTGCCGCGGAGATTTGTCCGTGTGAATTTAAATTGTTATATGGCTGTTTCGCTGTTGTTTAAGATAGTGGACCAATTTCAGGCTTTAAGGGAAACAAAACTTCATACACTTCTCGCCTGACTTCTGCTGCCTCATAAGCTGTTGGGATGGTTTTCGCCAGCTCACTATCATGAAAAGCAGCAAGCGCTTCTTTATTTTCAAAAAAATATATTCCGCAAACTTCTCCCGTAGTTTCATCACGACCATAGATTTTTTGTATCAAACCGGGAACATCCAGAAAACGGGGCTTTCGCTCATTTACACGACGTTCAAGTTCAGCCTCATCAAGATTAGATTTTACACGCACATACAAAATATTAGCCATGGTACTCCCCTTTATTTGCCTCTATTGTTTGATAGTTTTTTGCATCATAACGCCTAGTTAAACCGCGCCGAACGAGCGCAATGAGTAATACGTCGGCTTGAACCGTTTGTTAGCCGCCATGTTCTTCGCGATTCATCTGCGGTCGATTTCCGATACGGCGCTGGACGATCTTTCCAATCGCCGCGCTTATATGGCGACATAAATCTGCCGCCGTAGCACTATCAAGATCGTCTGCGGCGAAGGCAGTAGAAGCGAGGTTGTGCCTTCTGCACAAACCGGGGTGCCCCGCTCAAATCAAATGCTTCCTCGTCGGTGATCGTCCATCCGCCATAAGCTTGTTCAATCTCCTCTCTACTGATACCCCGCGGCAGAGGTCCTCTGCGACCCGGTGAGAACGCGTACATCAGGAGCGTGGTGTTCTCGGAGGCTACCGCCGTGACCTCGCGGCTCACCTTCCGCACCTGCTCGGGCTGGAGACCATGTACGACGCCAAAGTCCAGGATGAGGTGAAAACTCGAGCTGATACCTGCGGCTGCGAGCGTCGTTACGCTCCCTTCAACGAATTGAACCTCCACACCCGCTCCCTTTGCACGTTTGTGAGCGGTGCGAATCGCCTTCGGTACGATGTCGACGCCGGTTACCTCCCACCCACGTTGAGCCAGTCGAACCGACCAGAACCCGGTGCCGCATCCAAGATCAAGCGCGCGCCCGTAGGGTGGTTCTCTATCGCGCTCCTCTCGGTCAAGGAGCGCGACGGCCTGTTCGCCAATGGGAAGTGACGGCATCCGCTCCCATGGCGTCATGCCGACCAGATACTGGAATTTGTAGAAAATGCTCATTCAGCCTCCCACTATGCCTTGCCGGTTAACGTCACATTAAACCGCTGGCTGAAGCAAAGCGAAGCGGGGCTTTAGCCAGTCGGCTTTTAAGTGCTTTGGTAGGCTTTATCCCCACCCAAGCTGCTGAAGACTAATCGTGTCATTCCAGATCTTTGTCATGTGCTGAATACGGTCTTTATCAAATTCCATATGGTAGACATAATCGGCTGCGATGCTATTGCCGGTGGGTTGTCCCGGCCCGCCCGGACCGGTTTGAGTACCGTGGAATACCGCAAATGCCGCTACTGAATTTCGAGCATCATCGGCCCCCAAAAACTTAAGCTCGTAACGCCCGTCTGGTATCGGGGTAAAAAGGTTTCTCATCCATTCTGTGTAGGCTTCTAAAGTGGAAATATCAGCCAAGGCGCCAGTCTGTGGCGAGAACGTCGCGCCAGGATGACAAAACGAACTACAAGCCTCCCAACCTTTTTCCGTTTCACAGGCCTCGAAAAATTGCTTGGCAGTATCAAGATTTCCAGACATTCTTGTCTCCTATTTGATTTCGGAAAATACCGCTGGTTTATAGAATTTAGTAATGCAATTGTGTTCATGTAAAGCCTGACACCTACTACACGGGCCCGTCGTTCGGTATAATAAACATAGAAAAAACACTCGCAAACATTGTGTAAGCAATTAATTTAATTCAAAATTCTTTTCCCAAGCCTCATTGTCATCCGAGAGCAAATACGAACCCAGCATCCATAATTTTACTCTGAATCCTGGTTATTTAAAGATGAAATGTCCGCTATGAATGTGGATCATTTAATGACCGCTCTCGCGTCAGGATACGCATCTTCGATTTATTTAGATGGTTAGAAAGCAGTGTCCGCCAGGCTATTCTCCACTGGATGCTCGATGTCAGTGAACAAACCTACAAATAAAATTTGTAATTTTTTGAGCAGCAGTCATTGATCGTAGGTCACCATTTTGACAATAGCTCCTGCAATTCTGCAATCAGGATTTACAGGCTATAGTATTCGTCGTCACCCAACGCCCGTTGACCCGGTAGTTACTGCTATCAATGACGAGCAATACACAATACGTTTCTGCAGCAGTTGCGGAAAGAGTTCTGCAAAAATCTGAATATTGTCTGGCGGAGCCTGAAAAAGGTTAATTGAAAATTCAATTACTGGATTGCGGGCACTTGCCTTCAAACAAATCTTTTTTCTCCTTGATGGCAGCTGTCATATGGTCACGAAATGCCAGCACTCTTGCGGTACGTTTCAAATCGGGATGAAGTAGCGTCCAGAGCCCAAGATTATATGCCGGGTCAGGTGCGCAATAACGTGCCAGCGCCGGATCAGCATCACCCATGAAACACGGAAGTATGGAAACTCCCAGGCCTTCTTTGATGGCCGCCAGCGTTAACAAGGTATCATCGCTAATAAAGTTATGTGACTGTTCGTCGCAGGCCTGTTTGGTCCAGGTCTTATGAAAGCTACAACAATCTACACCGATCCATTTGGGTTCACTACTTGTCTGTCGCAGCTTCTTAATATATGAACGAGCGCCATAGACCGTCGATGCAACGGTAACAATGCGCTTTCCGATTAAAGTGTCGGGCGGCGAGTTGGTCAGTCGTATGGCAACATCTGCATCTCGGTGTGCAAGGCTGGCATCCAGATTGGATACTATGATATGCAATTTTACCAATGGGTGTTGTTTGCTAAAGCCAGCAAACATGGGCATTAAAACTGATGAGGCCATATTGTTGATGGCTGTGACACGCAATGATCCAGTCAAGCGTGTATCTTTTCCAATTAGCGCGCCATCAACTCCCAAAACTTCGCGTTCAATATTGTTAGCCGCCTCTTTGGCAACCTCCCCGGCATGAGTGAGTTCATAGCCTCCTTTTTTTCGCTCAATCAATCGCGCGCCCATTTTCAGCTCCAGTTGGCGCATGCGTCGTGAAATGGTGGAATGCTGAACCCCCAGTTGCTTGGCCGCACCACTGATGGAGCCGGCGCGGGCCACGGCCAGAAACAGCCTCAGATCATCCCAATTCATAGTCACCCACCTTTGTGCATTTTTGCACATTATGTTTCTTTTTATCGCTAATTGTAAGCAAAAATAATCAGCCTATACTCTTAAATAAGCTAATCAATCGCATTTACTGGAGAAAGGAAATGGCAAAAACAGGCATCGTGCAAAGACCACCCGTATTCCTGAATAAAGAGGAAACCATACAAGCGGCTGTAGCCATGGTGGAGGAAGCTTCAGCTAACGGCGCTAAATTGGTGGTTTTTACCGAAGCGTTTATTCCCGGGTATCCCACCTGGATATGGCGACTCAGACCCGGGGGTGACTGGAATACCTCAGAAGCATTGCATCATCGCCTGCTCAAAAATGCGGTCAACGTGGATGCCAACGATTTGGCCCCGCTATACGCCGTCGCTCAAAAACAAAAAGTCACTATTGTATGTGGTATTGAAGAACGCGACGCAACACTCAGCCAGGCTACACTCTATAACAGCGTTGTCACCATCGGGCCCGACGGCACCCTGCTCAATAAACATCGTAAACTCATGCCTACTAATCCTGAGCGCATGGTATGGGGTTTTGGTGATGCGTCAGGATTAAAGGTTGTCGATAGCCCGGTGGGACGAATTGGGACGTTGTTGTGCTGGGAGAATTACATGCCGCTGGCGCGTTATGCCATGTATGCACAAGGTGTCGAGATCTATATTGCACCAACCTATGACAGTGGCGATAACTGGATCGGCAGTTTACAGCATATTGCCCGCGAAGGCTGTTGCTGGGTCGTCGGTTGCGGCAACCTCATGAAAGGCAGCGATATACCGGAAGACTTTCCAGAAAAACAAACGCTGTATCCCGACAAAGACGAATGGGTAAATCCGGGTGATTCTGTCGTTATTGCACCGGGTGGAGAAATAGTTGCTGGCCCTATGAACCGGGAAGCCGGCATTTTGTATTACGACATTGACCTGGAACAGGCGGCTATCGCCAAACGAGCCTTTGATGTTGTAGGTCACTATTCACGCCCGGACATTTTTCAATTACATATCAATACGCAAGCACAATCGCCGGCGGTCTTTGAAAAATAAACCATGCATTTAACATTGACGGAGAAAATCATGAACACCACGCTCCAATATACAGGTCATTGTTTTGTGGTGAAGTTGAGTTTATCTTATACCGCAATCCCGAGGTAATGGCTTATTGTCATTGCAACGCTCGCCGGCAGTATAACGTTGCGATTGATCATTGCGTTAGGTAACCGCGTTCACTGGCCTGGTTCCCGGGGATGGACGTTGCAAAAACACGCAGGTAATCAATAACTGCCTCAATTTCCTGCTCCGAAAATAATGCTCGAAACGGCGGCATCGCCGTCCCCACCTTTCCTGTTTTAATCACTTCTTTTAGATAGCTGTCACTCTGGCCGTGCATCCAGCGTGGATTGCGAAAATCACGCGGTTGCGGTGCCAGTTGATTGGCCTCGGGTCCCTGGCCATCGCCCTGCAGGCCGTGGCACATGGCGCAATGGTTAATATACAACTGTTCACCATTGTTCAGGTTCGCCCCTGGCGCTGATTTTGTGTTTTTCGGTTGGGTATTGCTGATGGAACGCAAATGCTCTATTACCGCGTAGGCTTCCTGGTACGACAGGGTATTGCGGAACGCGGGCATGGGCGAGCCGTTCACACCTTCCATTAAAATATGATAGAGCTGCGTATCGGAGTAAGCGGCCAGCCAATCGGTATTGGTAAGGTTGCGGGGGGAGCGCACAAAAAAGGCGGCCGCCGGACCATCTCCCTTTCCGTCTATACCATGACAGCCACTGCAATGTTGTTGAAACAAATCCCGGCCTAATTGTTGCGTGGTATGCAGATAATGATTGCCAAGCTTTTTGACCGGAGAAAAATGACGAATATACGCAATAGCGGACCAGATATCCCGTTCAGATAGCTGTTCATGAAACGCCGGCATGGCAGAACCGGGGATGCCATATAGCGCCGCCACCACAAACCCGCCATCGGCCTGCCCTGCCATCCACGGCTGATCGGTGAAATTGCGAGGCTTGACCTTGAGCGTTCCTGCCGCTACACCATTGCCCGCGCCGTGTTTGCCGTGGCACATGGCACAGTTGGTCTCAAAAACCGTTTTACCGTGTTCGACCAAGTCATCGTAAGCTGCGGGCAATTCGGTCAATACCATCGATGAATTTTCGCGCGACAGGTCCTCGGCGAATCCATTGGCCTGGCCAATTGCAATAGTAAGCATACCTAGCAACAACTGAATGTAGCGACGACACTTCATTTATCTGTTCCATCCTGCTTTGGCCATAGCCTGCTGTCATCATCAAACATAATGTGTTTTGGACGTTCAATGTTTTTGCGGGCGTTGGGAGAAAACACGTAAAGTGCCACATAGCCGATGATCACAACTACCCCTATTGCGACACCCAGCGACAGGATAATGGTATAGCTATCCATTAATGATTACCTCGTTGACGATTCTGTGGATGTTGAACCGGCTTCCGCATTTTCAGCGCCTTTTAACGCATTCTCTTTAGCGGCCCTTCCCAGGTAATTCATGTAAGCCACCAGCCCGCGGGCTTCCTTCGTAGGAATAATGTTGCCGTCTTCGTCCTTTTTAAAGAGCCACGGAAACCCTGGCATAATGGACTGCGGCACGGTATAGCGGGGATTATAAAAGTGGGCATAGTGCCACTCATCGGGGCGGGTACCGGATTCGCGTGACAGGTCCGGTCCGATGCGCCGGGTTCCCAAAAAATGCGGGTAATCGTATTGATATTCCCAGCCCTGCGCCCGGGGTCCAAATCGCAGAATGTCCTCGCGCAATCGCCGCACCAGCTGCGTGTGACAGTAGGCGCAGCCTTCCCGCGCGTACACTCGCCGGCCCAGCGCTTCGAGCTCAGTGTAGTCTTTCATGTTGTCCGGTGTGGATCGGTCTATTTTTTCCTGAATGGTTTGTGCAGGCAGCCATCCCAGCACGGAAACCGATACAACGAACATCAACAACGCCGCGCCAAAGGTTAATCCTTCCACTTTCTCAAGGAACAACTGGAATTTTCCGGAACCTTTTGTTGTCTCTGGCGCATTCATATTAAACTCACCCCGAGGCACCCATTGCTTGCGTGCTCATCGACGAATTGTCCTTGTTACCCGCCGGCACGCCGGCAACATCGCTATAACGTGACCGGGTTGTTAGTAGAGCCGTTAACAAGGCAATAAACCCGGCGGCAATTAATACGCCACTCCAGAGACGAACCCACCAGAACATTCCGGATGCCGTTACGCTCTCCAGCCACGGCGCGCCCTTATTCCATAAATAACCCTGCACAACACCCGCGGCAGACAGGTCCAGCACCATCAACAACAGACCGCTAAGCAATAACCAGAAACTGATATTAACTTTATGCGCCGACAATACTCGACCCGTGACATTTGGCCACATGTGAACAATTCCACCAATGACACTAAAAGTAGCGAATCCCGCCAACGCCAGATGGGCGTGCCCAACAATCCAGTCGCTGAAATGCATAATTTTTTGCACGGGCGCCAACGCCTGCAGTGAACCTTCCACGGAAACGATAAGGTAAAAAATCACCCCCATCCATATCCACTTGTACGCCGGTAAATCCGTAATGGCATATTTAGGGTTGCGCAATGATACAAGCAGATTAAACACTACCAGTAATACGGAAAAACCCATCAACACCGAGGCGGTAATGGCAATGTTTTGCGCAGCCACCGGGATCGGAGAAAACAGATAATGGTGCGTACCGTTTAACGGATAGAAAAACGCCAGCGACCAGAAGCCCACCATTGACAGTAAATGACTGTATACCGGTCTACCGGTCATCGAGGGCGTTACGTAATAGATGGCGGCTAATGCCAACGGCGTAATCAAAATACCC
>JASFMT010000184.1:0-7302 GCA_050117455.1 Gammaproteobacteria bacterium
TGACTCTACGTTTTGCCAGGCCGGTCAGTTTTGATGTTCAAGCCGGTGACAGTCTGACTTCACTGAGTATTGTGGTTCATGACGATCAAATGCCGAAGCGTGAACCCCTCGTTGCGGATAAAACTGAAGAAGAGGAAGCAGAAGTTGCAGCTCCCGGTACGCCAACACCACCGCCGACACCACCCAAAGGACCAGAGATCAGTTTGAAAACGCTGGAAGGCGCCGTTTCTCAACAGGCGGAAAAGTCGGCTGAACAGCTGGAGAAACAACGGGAACAGCAACAGGCGAAACAGGAGCCGACAAAAGACAAACCCGGGGATCAGCAGACTCAGCCGCCCGCCGCCCAAGAGGGTGGAACCGGAGGAACGACGTTGTCAGTAGGGCCGGCAGCTGTGCCCAGGGCTGGCGCCACCAGGCCATCGATTCCCCTGAAATCCGATAAGGAAGTGGATGAATTAATGGCAAAGGCGCGCCAGGCGTTAACCTTTGGTGATAACGACAGTGCTATCCGGTTGCTCCGGCGCATTGTGGCGATGCCGGAAAACGAGCATACCCGGGATGCCCGTGAGTTGATTGGTTTGGCGCTGGAACGCAGTAACCAGATCCCCCGGGCAAAATTTGAATATAAAAAATACCTGAAGCTTTACAAGGAAGGGGACGGCACAACCAGGGTAAGGCAACGTTTGCAGGCCCTGCAAAGTGTTGCCACAGAGCGGCGGAAGAAACTGCGCCGTACTACTCGACGTAGCGAAACCAGCATTACAACGTTCGGCCGTTGGTCGCAGGCATTCACAACCCGATTCCAGCAACGGGAGCCGGAAAATGATGACGACCGCGTTGGCTCTGAAGATATTGTATTGACGCGTCGTATCGATTCTCACCTGTCGGTTCGTAGTCGTATGCGCACTGAAGATCGCAATATACAGGCGGTGTTTACCGGCAATCAGGTTTTTGATCTCATAGATAGCGAAGAAACGGAAAACCGGGTTAGTTCTTTATACCTGGATTACGATGCGTTTAAGGATGGTTATTACACCATCCTTGGTCGTCAGCGGGTAAGAAACAGTGGCGTATTCAGCCGGTTCGACGGCGGTATCGTGGGTTATGATTTCCTGCCCTGGATGCGCGGTCATGTTTATGTTGGTCAACCGGTTGAACTCAATGACGACCGTAATATTGACAATAATTTCTGGGGGCTCAAGGTTGATGTCGGCAGGCGCAATGATGCGGTCAATATGAATCTCTACATGACCAACCAGAGTGCCGATGGCTATGCGGATCGCCAGGCGTTCGGTGCCGGTGTCCGTTACAATGACGACGATATGACATTGTTCGGCCTGTTGGACTACGACTTCCTGTTTGATGAAATAAACCTGTTTAATTTCCGCTGGGGCTGGAACTACCTGGAAAATACCAAGCTGAATATTTCGTATAACTACCGTCAGCTATTGTTCCTGACGTCAGCCCTTAATAACCAGCCGATCACCACTACCCTTGATCAACTTATTGCTATACTCGGTGAAGATGCGGCGCGGGAACTGGCTGCGGACCGGACCAATGCCAGTTCCACGTTAACCATCGGTAACAGTCACCAGTTTGACCGGGATAATCAGCTAAACGTAGACCTGACATTGTTTGAATCATCGGGTACAGAAACCCGAAACGATCTTAACGAGCAATGCGCCGATCCTAATAATTGCCCCATCATTGACGTTACCGGTGCGCCGAGCACGGATACGCAGTTCACCCTCTCCGGGCAATGGATATCCGGCAATCTGTTCGCGCAACGCGACCTTTATGTGTTCGGCTTGCGCTTATCGAAATTTGATTCTTACAATGATGTCACCATGTTCGCCAATGCGCGGTTGCCGGACTTCGATCGCTGGAAACCCCGGCCGCGGCTTAATGTCAGTTACCGCAGTTTCAACGAGGACAACGATTCAACGAGTACCGGCGGCGCGGAAGGAACGCGTATTTCCATCGCACCGTCGGTTAAAGTGGATTATGCCTGGAAGAAAGAATGGGTCTTTGACATCGAGCTGGGATTTGAGTGGGTTCAATATTCCGACGAGCGCTTTGATGACGAAGCCCGCCAGAATGTCCGGCTGGGATACAGTTACTCATTCTAAGACCGCGTATTTTGTTGTTAATGCAAAGGCGCAGAGACGCAAAGATTGCGAAAGCTTTAAAAAAATAGGGCAATACGGCCCGATGGCAACAGTTGAGACTAACTGCGCGGCGACCGCATATATTCCGCCGGCTGGTTTAACGTAGCTGTTAATACAACTGTTAAAAGCAGAAATTGGTATAGATTTTCCGAAACAAGAACAGTTTAAAAACTCTGCGCCTTTGCGACTTTGCGTTGAAAAAAGAAGTGCTTCTAATAACTAAACCAGGCGGATTCTTAAACGCATTGCCTGTTATCTGAGTTCTTTTTCCAGCCGCCCTTTTGGCACTTCCAGTTTCAAATCTCTTGCGCCGGCCTGTATCAACAGCCTTTCCACCTTGCTGTTATGTTTTTTCTGCGCCAGATACAGTGCGGTTTTACGTGTACTGGAATAGGCGTTGACGTCGGCGCCGTGATTTAACAACAGGTCCACCGCTTGTTCGCTGCCGGCGCGGGCGGCGAACATCATGGGTGTCCAGCCGTGTTTGTTTTTGGCATTCGCTTTGGCTTTATTTTTCAGCAGATATTTCAGCGTGGGAATATCGGCATTGTCGGCGGCGTACATAACCGGCGTAAATCCCGCTTCATTTCGCGCGTTTACAGCGGCGTTGTTTTGCACCAGCAGTTGTGTTGCGCTTCTTCTGCCGTTGCGAACCGCAAGGTGCAGTGCGGTATCACCCATATAATTTTTAACCGTCGAATCCGCTTTATATTTAAACAACAGGCGGCACATTTCGGTGTTTCCCAGTTCCGCCGCGATCATCAGTGCCGTGTATCCTCGTTTGTTGCGGTTGTTGGGACTGGCGCCCGCTTCCAGCAACGTTTTAAGCGCGGTAATCTTTTTGTTTTTCGCCGCGTAGGTGAGCGCAATGTCGCCCTGAATATTGGCCAGATCCGTCGCGGCGCCTTTTTTGACTAACAGGCGAATGGCGTCATTGTTATCCCGTTCGGCGGCCAGCAACAGTGGTGTCATGCCATTATCATCCAGCGCGTTAACGGACGCTTTGTTGTTGAGTAACACTTTCATTGACTCCAGGCTGTCGTATATCGCCGCCAGGTGCAACGCAGTGCGGCCTATGTTTTGGCGGGCATCGATATCGGCACCCGAGTTAAGCAGCGCGACGATAATTTCCGGGTTGTCATTGATGGCAGCCAGCATTAGCGGGGTTTGTTTTAGGGGGTCCTTGGTATTGGGACTGGCTCCCCCTTCATCGATTAATGTGATCACTGCATCAGAGTGATTTTGCGCGGCGGCCTCTAAAAGCGCGGAGGACCCGGCGTGATCTTTTACGTCAACCTGAGCACCGTTTTTTAGCAACATTTCGATGGTTTTGGCGTGGCCAAAGTAAGCGGCTTCCATAAGCGGTGTGCGGCCATGTTTATCCCGCCGGGTGGGTTCGGCACCCAGTTCAATCAGATCACGCACGCCGGCGCTGCGTCCTTCACTGGCGGCCCACACTAACAGCTCGTTGATGTCGATGGGTTTCTTACGGTCTTTGTTGGATAGCTTGGATTTGTCGATACTGGACAATGAGTCGGTGACGATATTTTTGATTTTTTCCTTGGCCAGGGCCACATCCTGTTTGGCGGCGCGGCGAAACCAGGTTTCCGCTTCATCGGTATTGCGCTCAACGCCCCAGCCTTTCTGGTACATAATGCCCAGGTTATATTGTGCCAGCGGATGACCTTGCTCCGCGGCGCGCCGGAACCAGGTATAGGCGGTTTCAAAATCCTTTTCCACCCCCAGTCCTTTGCGGTACAACACGCCCATCTGGTATTGCGACTTGGCATGGCCGCCTTTGGCCAGTTCTCGCCAAATCTCCATGGCAAAGGCCAAATCCCGCTGTTTGGCGGCGGTCATGGCTTCTTCAAAATCTTCTTTTACACCCGCTGCTACCGGCAGAGAATGTAAAATACAGGCAAGACTGAGGGTCGTAGCAAGAACAATACGGCGTGGTTTCATGTAATCTGTTTCCTGGCTAGTATTTATCCTATATTGTCTGAATCAACCGAGGTGATTCAAGGGATTTTCGTGACACTGCGATCGCAGTTATAACATGGATAGTTCAACCCGTTAGTATTTTACACCAGCGATCAGCGGTTTGGACAATGGATCACATTTTCTGCCCTCGGTTCGTGGCAAAAATTTTTGCTTTAATCGTTGTTACATTCTACGCTTCTCATATAATATCGCGGAATCTTATAAAAGAAATAAACCAGGTTTTTCAGCGAATTGGCGGGATTATTTAACATGAGAACCGGATTGTGTTTCTTCCGCCAGGATTCGCGACACAAATGTATAATCGGATCCACTAATAACAAGCCGGGATGTCCATGAATTTACACGAATATCAGGCCAAAAAGCTGTTTTCCGAATATGGTATCCAGATACCCAAGGGCGTGATCGCCGAGTCAGCAGACGAAGCGCGGCAGGCGGCCAAATCGCTGGGTGGCGAAAGCTGGGTTGTGAAGGCACAGGTCCATGCCGGTGGCCGTGGTAAGGGCGGCGGGGTTAAACGGGTCTCCGGAATGCCAGAGCTGGAAACCATGGTCGATCAAATGCTGGGCACGCATTTAGTGACTCATCAAACTGACCAGAAGGGATTACCCGTTAATAAAGTTCTGATCGAAACACTGAGCTCCATTGAAAAAGAACTGTATCTGGGAGCGCTAGTGGACCGGGCCAGCAACCGTATTGTGTTTATGGCATCGCCCATGGGCGGCATGGACATCGAAGAGGTTGCGTCGAAGCAGCCGGATCAAATCTATAGCGTTAAAGTCAACCCGATCGTTGGCCTGCAGCCTTATCAGTGTCGTCAGATTGCTTTTAGCATGGGGCTGGTTGGGTCTCAGGTCAAGGCGCTGGCGCAAACCATGAACGGTCTGTATCGCCTGTTTGTAGATAAAGACCTCAGCCTTATTGAAATCAATCCATTAATTATCACCACGCAGGGTGAGCTGGTGGCTTTGGATGCCAAAATCAACATTGATGACAGCGCACTTTACCGCCAGGCGGAACTGGCGGAATGGCGTGATCCCACGCAGGAAGACGAGCGAGAATATCGCGCCAGGCAACACGAACTGAATTATGTGACCCTGGCCGGCAATATTGGCTGTATGGTCAATGGTGCCGGTTTGGCCATGGCAACCATGGACTTGATTAAGTTGCATGGCGGTGAACCGGCGAACTTCCTGGACGTTGGCGGTGGTATTACCAGTGAGCGGGTTGTTGAAGCCTTTAAACTGGTGATTTCCGATCCTAATGTAAAGGCGATTCTGGTGAATATTTTTGGTGGCATTGTGCGTTGTGATTTGATTGCCGAAGGCATCATACAGGCGATGCGCGAAGTGGAATTGAACATTCCTGTTATTGTGAGACTGGAAGGCACCAACGTTGAGCGCGGATTAAAATTGCTGGACGAAAGCGGATTGTCAGTAATAACGGCCAATGATTTAACCGAAGCGGCAACCCACGCTGTAAAAGCGGCAAGGGGAGGGGCATAGTGGCAATTCTAATTGACAACAACACCCGGGTTATCTGCCAGGGGTTTACCGGCAAGCAGGGAACGTTTCATTCACAACAGGCCATCGAGTATGGCACCAAAATGGTCGGTGGCGTGACGCCGGGTAAAGGCGGTCAAACTCATCTGGGGCTGCCGGTGTTCAACACGGTACAGGATGCGGTGGATGAAACAGATGCCAACGCCACCATGATTTTTGTCCCAGCGGCTTTTGCCGCAGACGGTATTCTGGAAGCGGCCGATGCCGGTATCAAGGTAATCGTATGCATTACCGAAGGTATTCCAGTCCTGGATATGACGAAAGTGAAAGCGGCGTTAGCCGGCAGCGATGTGCGACTAATAGGGCCCAATTGCCCCGGTATTATAACACCCGGTGCCTGTAAGATCGGCATTATGCCCGGCTCCATTCACCAACAGGGGTCTATTGGTATTGTGTCCCGTTCCGGTACCTTGACCTATGAAGCCGTATATCAGACGACACAAAACGGTCTTGGACAAAGTACCTGTGTAGGTATTGGCGGTGATCCTATCCAGGGAACAACGTTCATTGATTGCCTGGAAATGTTTGAAAATGATCGTCAAACCAAGGGCATTATTATGGTGGGCGAAATCGGCGGATCGGCGGAAGAAGAAGCCGCAGATTATATACAAAAGCATGTCCGCAAACCGGTGGTCGCCTATATCGCCGGTGTGACGGCGCCACCCGGCAAACGAATGGGCCATGCCGGTGCGATTATCAGCGGTGGCAGCGGTACCGCCCATCATAAGACCGCGGCGCTGGATGCCGCGGGCGTTAGCGTAGCCATGTCGCCTGCAGAGATGGGTTTAAAGATGCAGGAGTTTTTCAGCGGATAATAAGGTTTTCGCCTGCGATGACCACAGACTTCTATTTTTGTAACCCATGAAGGGCATTGCCCGCGACGCAGGGTACCTGCTATGCTGCCTTCCCATATCAATGGTCAGCGGAAATAATAAGCGATTAGTGGCATTTCCATTGGTGACCTTAAACCGTTTTTCATTTCGAACATTGATCACGTAAACGGCTCCTTATGGCTAAGCATTTGAAAATTGCGATGGCGCAGTTAAATTTTTATGTCGGCGACATCGTTGGTAATACCAAAAAAATTATTGAGGCGGCGAAAAACGCGCGCTTTCATTTGGGAGCTGATGCCATTGTATTTCCCGAGTTAGCCATCACCGGCTACCCGCCAGAAGACCTGTTGTTGCGGCCGCGGTTTCTTGACCTGGCGGACAACGCCATCTATGAAATCAGTCGCAGTGTCAAAGATATTGATATTCTCGTGGGTTATCCTGCCGAAACTGCCAAAGGCTTGTATAACGCCCTGGCATTGATTCGCGACGGTGATGTCGCGGCGATTTACCACAAACAGGAAATTCCCAACTACAGTGTGTTTGATGAAAAACGTTATTTTCTTGCCGGTAGTGAACCCTGCGTCGTTAATATAAAGGGCGTTCCCGTTGGCTTGACCGTGTGTGAGGATATCTGGTTTGCCGGTCCCATTCAGCAAGTGGCCGAAGCAGGTGCTGAGCTTATTATTAATGTCAATGCGTCCCCCTATCACCTCAATAAATCGCGGGAACGTCAGGCGGTTG
>JASFMT010000185.1:0-7260 GCA_050117455.1 Gammaproteobacteria bacterium
ATATACCAGCGTCGATTAAGTGTACACCGACTTTTGTCGGCCTCGAAAGGCCGGCAAAATCGCCCTTCTTCGGTTCCAGGAAAACCCGCTAAACTTGCCACTTTATGTCAGGCTTGTTATATAAGTTACTATCAGGTGTATTTATGCGCCCTATCACCGGGCATTGGTCTAAAAATCATCTATTCAATGAAACACCGCTATTCATCGATTGTTTCCGCTATGCTGTTGACGACATTGGCTGCGGCTCTCATTATGAGCGCGCCTGTATTAAGTGATGACATAAGGGACGACCACGGCTCGTCAATCAATATTGAAGTCACCACCCATCTTGGCGACAAACAAACCTTTCGCGAAGGTGATCGCCTGTCCTTTCTGGTGACCTTGGATCAGGATGCTTATCTGTTGATGATTTATGAAGACGCGGCGCACAATCTGATCCAGGTCATTCCCAACGAACATCGCGATAACAATTATTTTGAAAGCGGCTTGTTCATCGCGGTGCCCGGTGGCAAAGATCCGTTCCGCTTTGTGGTGAAACGTCCCTTCGGCCAGGAAACGTTATGGGTCTTTGCATCCGATAAACCGTTTCCGACTCTGCAAGGTAAATCATTGGCCAATGGCCTGAAACAGCTATCCCAAAATCTTTCTGCCGTTAAAGCAACATTGCAGCGCCATGCATCGCAATCACTTTACGCTGAAGCTAAAACCACGATTTACACCGAGCCGGGTTCGTAGGGCGCTGCCCTGATCTTTGATCGATGATCATGGGTCGATGATTGCCAAAACATTGGCCACAAAAAAAGCGCGTCAACTACTGACACGCTTTTAATCTAAAACTACCCAAGAACTTCCTATTGAAAGTATAGCCTGTTTTTCCGCAAGATCTTCCAGCTTTGTTTGGCCGGATATGGGCCAGGCAAACGGCACGTCGAACCTGGAACCACGCCCAATTCGGTCGATTTTATGGGTGAATAAAAGAGAAATTTCAGCGGTCGCTAACTACACTTCAAAGGCGGGCACGCATTAATAATGATCCAACCCGACAAGGTTTGAACTGTCACAAGGCCCATGGTGTTCTGGCCCGATGGGATTTCACTGGCTCAGATTGATCGGTACAATGCCGGGCTTTTTGCCGCCCTTTTCGCTCAACGCCCATTAAATCAGTAACCGGGTTGAAAACTCGGTTTTAGAGACGATACAAATATTCTATCCCGACCTGAATATAGCTGATTAGCAATATTAAGATATACTGATATATACTACTGTTCCGATACTTTCAGGATTCATAAATGTCTGTAAATACAAAGACTAACGACACACAAGCAACCAACTCAGACGACAGCATCGAAGTCAAAAACACCACCTGTTATATGTGCGCCTGCCGTTGCGGCATCCGCGTCACGCTGCGCAATGGCGAGGTGCGATATATCGAGGGCAACCCGGATCACCCACTGAATAAAGGGGTTCTTTGCGCCAAGGGCTCATCGGGCATCATGAAGCAGTATTCGCCCGCCCGCCTGACCAAACCCCTGCGCCGCAAGACTGGCGCCAACCGCGGCGATAACGAATTTGAAGTTATCAGCTGGGACGAAGCGTTTGACATAATGGAAGAACGGTTGCGCCATCTACGTGCCACCGATCCCAAAAAATTTGCACTGTTTACCGGCCGCGACCAGATGCAGGCGCTGACCGGGCTGTTTGCCAAGCAATACGGTACCCCCAATTACGCCGCCCATGGCGGTTTTTGCTCCGTCAACATGGCCGCCGGCATGATCTACACCATGGGCGGCTCATTCTGGGAATTTGGTGGACCCGACCTGGAACGCTCCCGCTTGTTTGTGATGTTCGGCACCGCGGAAGACCATCACTCCAACCCCTTAAAAATGGCCATTTCCAAGTTCAAGCGAGATGGCGGACGGTTCATTACCATCAATCCCGTGCGCACGGGCTATTCCGCCATTGCCGATGAATGGGTGCCCATCAAGCCCGGTACCGATGGCGCGCTGATCCTGGCGCTGGTTCATGAAATCATTAAGCAGGGCCTGTATGACCGGGAATTTCTCATTCAATACAGCAACGCCGCGCAACTGGTAAACCTGGATAAAGACCACGATGAATATGGCCTGCTGGTGCGCACGGAAGAAGAAGATACCGCGCACCTGGCCCAACCCCAGGACCAGGTATGGTGGGACCGCCTTACCGAGAAACCGGTCATCACCCACAAACCGGACGCCGACCCCTATTTGCTGGGGGAATTCAAAATGGATGACGGCACGCCAGTGAAACCGGCTTTTCAACTGCTGGTGGATCGCGTTAAAGACTACACCCCCGAATGGGCGGAAAATATCACCGGCATACCCGCCGATACCATTAAGCGCCTGGCCCATGAAATGGGTATTACCGCCCGCGATGAAAAAATCGAGCTGCCCATTGCCTGGACGGATACCTGGGGCAACGACCACGAAGCCGTGGTAGGTAACCCGGTATCCTTTCACGCCATGCGGGGACTGGCAGCGCACTCCAATGGATTCCAGAGCATTCGTGCCCTGTCTATTTTAATGAGTATCCTGGGCACTATTGACCGTCCCGGTGGTTTCCGGCACAAGGCACCGTTTCCCCGGCCCATACCACCGTGCCCGAAAACACCCAACGGACCCCACGGTGTGAAACCCAACACCGCGTTGGGCGGTATGCCCCTGGGCTGGCCCGCGGACCCCAATGATTTATTCGTGGATGAAAAAGGCGAGGCGATCCGAATCGACAAAGCCTTTTCCTGGGAATACCCGTTGTCCGTGCACGGCCTGATGCACAACGTGATCACCAATGCCTGGCGCGGCGACCCCTATCCCATCGATACCTTATTGCTGTTCATGGCCAACATGGCGTGGAACTCCAGCATGAACACGGTGGAAGTGCGCAAGATGCTTAACGACAAGGATGAAAACGGCGAATACAAGATTCCGTTCCTTATCGTCTGTGATGCCTTCCAGTCGGAAACCGTAGCCTTTGCGGATTTAGTTCTGCCGGATACCACGTACCTTGAGCGTCACGATGTCATGTCCATGCTGGACCGGCCCATTTCTGAATTTGACGGCCCGGTGGACTCGGTGCGTATTCCGGTGTTACCACCTACCGGTGAGTGCAAGCCGTTTCAGGAAGTACTCATCGAACTGGGTGCACGGCTGGGACTCCCCGCCTTCGCTCACCCCGACGGTTCGCACAAGTACCGGGATTACCCGGATTTCATCGTCAACCATGAAACGGAAAAGGGTTCCGGCATTGGGTTCCTGGCCGGCTGGCGCGGCAAGGGCGGCGAAAAGTTCATGCGCGGCGAGCCCAATCCCAAGCAATGGGAAATGTATGAAAAGAACAATTGCGTCTTCCACTATGAACTACCCAAGTCGTACCAGTACATGCGCAACTGGAACCGGGGTTACCTGGACTGGGCCAAGTTCCATCATATGACGCGCCACGCCGACCCCATCAACATTCATATTTACTCGGAAGTATTGCAACGGTTCCGGCTGGCGGCCCAGGGCAAGTATGCCGGCAAACAACCGCCGGACCGGTTACGCGATCGTATAGAAACCTATTTTGATCCGCTACCGTTTTATTACGAGCCGCTGGAAGGTCATTTGTCCGATAAACAAAAATATCCATTAAACGCTGTTACTCAGCGGCCGATGGCCATGTACCATTCCTGGGATTCACAAAATGCCTGGTTGCGTCAGATCCATGCGCACAACTATTTATACGTCAATCCCAAAGTGGGCCGGGCACAGGGTTTCAGCGATGGCGACTGGATCTGGGTGGAGTCCATGCACGGTAAAGTGCGTTGTATGTGCCGTTTCTCAGAAGCGGTGGAACCGGGCACCGTGTGGACCTGGAACGCCATTGGCAAAGCCGCCGGCGCCTGGAATCTTAGCCCCGACGCCAACGAAGCGCGTAAAGGCTTTTTGTTGAACCATCTTATTTCGGAAGAGTTACCCGCCACCCAGGCAGGCGAACACCTGTCCAACTCCGACCCGGTTACCGGGCAGGCCGGCTGGTATGACGTGCGCGTTCGGGTTTACAAAGCCGAGCCCGGTGAAGAACATGACACATCACCGCAATTTGCGCCCTTGCATCCGGTGCCCGGTCAGGCGAAACGCAAAAAATGGTTAGCCTACTTTGCAGGTGGCCGTAAAAAGAGGAGTGCTTCATGACTCAGCTTGCATTGGTTATTGATTTAAACGTGTGCGTGGGTTGTCATGCCTGCGTCACCAGTTGTAAACAATGGAACACCTCGGGATCGGCGGGCGCCATGTCCGACGACAACCCCTATAGCGCCGACCCCACCGGCACCTTCTTTAATCGCGTGCAAACCTTTGAAGTGGGCGAGTTTCCCAATACCGATACCGTACACTTTCCCAAAAGCTGTCTGCATTGCGAAGACGCGCCCTGTGTTCCGGTATGTCCTACTGGCGCGAGCCACAAGCGCGAAGAAGACGGTATTGTACTGGTGGATTACGACAAGTGTATCGGCTGCGGTTACTGCGCGTGGGCCTGCCCTTATGGTGCCCGCGAGCTGGATGAGCACGAAAAGGTCATGAAGAAATGCACCTTGTGCGTGGACCGTATTTACGATGAAAGTATTCCGGAAGCGCAGCGCAAACCGGCCTGTGTCGTCTCATGCCCCACTAACGCACGATTGTTCGGTGATGTACATGATCCCAACTCGGAGGTTTCCGTGGCCATCCGTGAAGAAGGGGGTTACCCCTTGATGCCGGAATGGGGTACGCAACCGGCGAATCATTATTTGCCGCGCCGCAAAACCAAGAAACATTATCACGAAGACGAACTGGTTCGAGTGGACAATCCACTCAAGAAAGAAGGTCCACTGGTCGGCGACGAAGAAGGGCCGTTCCTGGAAGACTCAACCAGTTGGTAAGCGCAAACATAAGCGTAAAAAGACAGGAGTTTGTTATTCAATGAATCCGCCCTATTCCGTTATATTTCTAACAACATTAATCGGCGTCGGCCAGGGGTTATTTCTAGCTTTGTTTTTCGGGCAGTGCTATACCCTGCTGGAACATATCCCACTGGAGTCGGGACAGTTTTATGCCGTGGGCAGTTTAATCGCAATGGTTTTCTTAATCGGCGGTTTAATTGCGTCGTTTTTTCACCTGGGCCGGCCGGAACGGGCCTGGCGCGCCGCCACCCAATGGCGCACCTCCTGGTTGTCCCGTGAAGTGATCGTGTTACCGGCGTTTATGTTGATGGTGTTTCTTTATGGGATATTACATTACTTTGGTATTAACCCGTCGATCTTCGGTACCGCCGCCATTCCCGAAGCCGGCTTGACCATCGTGATTGGCATTATCGGTGTGATCGTGTGTTTCGCGCTGTTTATCAGTACCGGCATGATCTACGCCTGTCTCAAATTTTTACAGGAGTGGCACACACCGTTAACACCGCTAAACTACACTCTGTTCGGCATGGCTTCAGGGTTCACGCTTGCTGCACTATATGCACAACAGCAACAGTCATCGTTATTGGGCTTCATGACGGTTTGGGCCATTATCCTTACCCTGACGGCGTTTCTCACACGATCGGCATCTTTAATCCGCAACTACCGCATTAAACACAAATCGACACTCCGAACAGCAATCGGTGTTCGCCACACCCGAATCCAGCAAAAAGCCCAGGGGGCCATGGGGGGCTCGTTCAATACCCGGGAGTTTTTCCATGGCAAAAAGGCCGCGTTTATCAAGTCCATAAAATGGATCTTTATGATCCTTGTGTTCCCGGTACCGGTTGCGCTACTGGGCGCGGCGTTGCTTAACCAGGAAGCGGTCATTCTGTTCGCATTGGCGTTTATCGTGCAATATATTGGCCTGCTTGCCGAGCGTTGGTTTTTCTTCGCCCAGGCTCAGCACCCGCAGAATCTGTATTACCAAACCATCTGACACTGCCTGGTCTTCAATATCAAAAAATTTCAACGCAAAGACGCCAGGGCGCAAAGTAAAAGAGTTTAAACGAGCCAGAGAACCCGATTTGCATCCGGGTCAAGTTATCGAATCGTGTTATCGTGATAGTAAAACATGCAGGTAAACTGATACACACAAGACCAGCGAAGCTCTCTCAATTTAAGCCCAAAAACACGGTAACAAAAACTTCCTGTAAACCTTTGCGCCTTCGCGACTTTGCGTTAAAAGAAAGAGTGCGGTTTGCCACGTAAGCGGCAAAGCTACTCGTCCGATTGAAGTTCAATCAACGTAGCTTTCAGTTTTTGTTCGTTGGCTTCCTTAATGGCGTTCGCCACTTTGGCATTCAACAATTCACGTTCGGTGGCGCGAATGTTAATGGGCCAGTTCATGGCGCCGCGCACCTGCCCTTTCCAGTCGCCGTCCCACAATTCAAGACGCAGGTTACCGTTTAAGGTATAGACACCATCGTTCCACCCCACATGCTTTTGCTGAAATTCTCCCTTGAGCACATAATCCGGCTTCGTGCCGTAATCAACGATAAACCCGGCGTTCTCTACACCGCCTCGAAACGCCTGCTTAAGCTCCGGATCATTGTTTTCCAGCACTGGCAACAATTTCAACTCGGACAACCAAAGGTGCAATTGATTGCGGATTTTATCAGCGGACCAGTCCGGGTTTTGTTCAATAGTGGCGGGATTGATGACTTTTACTAAAGCTTGCAGACCTTCATACTCACTGATTTTACGCAGGGCTATGCTGGCGTAAGCGATACGCTGCAGTGTATCCGTTTGTTGCCGGGCTTTGCTCAATATCCGGTTAATTTGTGCATCGATACGGTAAAGATTATTTTGTATTTCATCCCCCGCTGCCACCCGGTCAATGACCGCCAGTACGTGATAAGCCTTACTGGAAGGATCCTGCCAGATCTCGCCGATTTGCCGCTGCGATTGAATACGCTCATCGGAAATCGCAATTTTCAGTGTTTGCACATTTGCCGCGGAGTTTTCCTTATGCTGTTTTTCAAGAAATTCCTCAATCTGCGTCTGAAAATGATCCGCGACATCCTGCAACGCCTGACGCTTGGCAATATCCAGGTCGGCACTGACACCGTGTCCGGTCACGAACAAATGTTCCGGATACTGGCGGTTTTCACCGGCAACCCAGCCCGGTTTGTCGAGCAGTGCCCGCATTTGGGGATCGATGCGGTCCGTTGCGCAGCCGCACAACAGCATGACGCAACACGCAAACACCGGCCATCGCATGAACATCCTGATCATGGCAAACCCCTTTA
>JASFMT010000186.1:0-7241 GCA_050117455.1 Gammaproteobacteria bacterium
CCGGCGCGGACGCCGGCCATGGGCAAGCATCAATTTTGTTACCTGCCATGATGGATTTACCTTGAATGACATGGTGAGCTACAACGAAAAGCACAATGAAGCCAACGGTGAGGATAACCGTGACGGTAGTGACCATAATTTCAGCTGGAATGGCGGCATTGAGGGTCCAACAGAAGATCCCAAGATTCGGCAATTTCGAGAACAACAAAAACGAAACTATTTAGCCACATTGTTGCTGTCCCAGGGGGTACCCATGTTATTGGCAGGTGATGAGCATGGCCATACACAACAGGGTAACAATAACGCCTATTGTCAGGATAATGAGATTGCATGGCTCGACTGGGATGGCATTGGCAACGACGGGGAGAAACTACTGGCGTTTACCCAGTCGCTGATTAAACTGCGCCGGGAGCACATTGTTTTCCGCCGGCAACGATTCTTTCATGGAGAGGAAATTCCAGGAACATCCACGCGCGATATTGTCTGGCTTAAAGACGATGGTAAGGAAATGCAAAGTGAAGACTGGCATAACAATGCCTTGCACTCCATTGCTCTATTGATCAGCGGCGAAGCCGGGCACTACCATTTGACGGAACGGGGAGAGCGAGAACCTGATGATACGTTTATGATAATTATGAATGCTTCGGATAGAAATACGAAATATGTGTTGCCGGTATTATCACCTCTTGATGACCGCGTTATATTAATAGATACCTCAAGTGGTGACCATCCGGCTGTTAATGAAAAGCCTGTTGAAAGTCCGCTAACAGTAAAGCCGAGGTCAATGGTCCTAATACAATACCGTCAAGCAACTGAGTAGTCCAAAATGCTGCCTGTTCATTGGCATGGCTGATGCGTTGCTACGGGTTACCCGGATGGCTGGTACACTCCTATATGCATTGTTAAGCTAAAAATAAGTATATTTACCGATTGCATTGGTGTTTATAATCTTACAGTTATTGAAACTGTTTTCCCGCGTCTTTAAATTGATAAATCTCATTGTGCTGTTAGTTGTATTAGCTACACTTTGTCATAACAAGACTTAGAAGGTTTCTTCGAGTAGTTATCAATTTCTCCCGCATTGTTTTACTTCGTGTCTATCTATGCCAATTGATGTTGTTTTCATTCGACAGAGAGCAATGCGTTAATATTGGGTAGCGAGTTGGAACAATTCGGGGGTAAATCAGGAGCAAAGCAGCCATTTAGATACAAAGGAGCGTCAACCATGACATTGACACCATCAATGATGCCACCACTAGGAGCGGAGTTACCGTACTTCAAGTTGGCAGACACGGAAAATACCCTTGTTTCCAGCAAGGATTATGAGGGAGTCAAGGCTTTATTAATTGCTTTTATCAGTCATCATTGCCCTTATACGACTCATATCTTGCCGTCGTTGGTTGATATGATCAAAGAATATGAGTCGCAGGGTCTCGCGGCAGTTGCGATCAATGCCAATGACCCGAGCCAGCATGAAGAAGATCGCCCGGTGCAGATGGCGATCGCCACCAAAGACTATGGTTTTACTTTTCCCTATCTGATCAACGATAGTCAGCAAACGGCCAAGGATTTCCAGGCGGCCTGCACGCCGGACTTTTTCCTGTATGATCAAAACCAAAAGCTCGTTTATCGTGGCCGGTTTGACGATAGTCGACCGGATAATGATATTGCGGTGACGGGTAACCAGCTTAGAGCGGCTATTGAAGCTGTGCTGTCAGGCAACAAACCTGTCGAACCTCAAAAGCCAAGCGTGGGTTGCAATATTAAATGGAAACCGGGTAACGAGCCGCAGTATTTTATCGAGCAGCAGAAGAAGTATGCTTGAACAGTTGCACGGCAAGTGGTTTGATTGAAAGTGGCAACTTGAGACGAGATATCGTTGCGCCGTTTAGTGTGTGCATGTGAGCAGGCGAACGGTGTTGTAGCAAAAGTTTTATGGGAGGCTACAGGTGCTTTGGATGGCGGTATCTCTAGTGATAATGTTGTGGGTTTTTGCGTTTTGGCCAAGTTTCCTTTCGGATACTGAATGATTGGAATGTGGAGACGTTGGGCGTGGTTAACCGAATGGAGGGAACATCATGAACGTAAATGAAATTATGACGAAAGACGTCGGAACCTGTAGCGCTGATAGTGACCTGGAATCTGTTGCAAAAATCATGTGGGATAAAGATTGTGGCTCGATTCCTGTGCTGGATAATTCCAACAAATTAGTTGGAGTTATAACCGATCGGGACATTGCCATGGGGTGTGCTCTTAATCATAAGGCCGAGTGGGAAATGAAGACCAGCGACATCCTTAATCATCGTGCGCTTTTTACCTGCCGGAGCGATGCGGACGTCAGGGATGCGTTGCAGCTCATGTCAGATCATCATATCCGGCGATTACCGGTCGTCGATGGTAATGGTCAGTTGCAGGGTGTCTTGTCTATAGATGATGTAGTTTGTATCGCCCAGGAAGACAACCCGGAACTCAGTTTTCGGGATACTATGAATACGTTAAAGCAAGTGTGCACCCACCATTAGAGGTACGGTAGGGTTTGGAGTGTTTGTGCGCTTCTGAGTACGATGAGCAGTGGAAAGCTGTGCGCGGCGGCTCCCGGAGGGGCCGCTTTTCAGTGCATGGGTGCACAAATTGAACTAGTAGACCGATGTGTCGGCTGATCTCTGTTAGATAACTGATAAAAGCCAATGAAACAAGAATATATTAAAATATTAGATGAATTTTAGAACGGAAATAAATAAAATTTGGCGATAAGCCGTCAACCAGGTTGGTTGAATATTAATCAATTAGAAAGAAGCATCAATAATCAGGAGATTTGTAATGGCAAATGAAGGTTACCATGAGCCTGTCAGTGAGTTGAGCGATGATACACGGGACTTCCATCGGGCGGTGATTTCCTTAATGGAAGAACTGGAAGCAGTGGACTGGTACAACCAGCGTATCGATGCTTGCAAGGACGAAGAATTGAAAGCCATTCTAGCTCACAACCGCGATGAAGAAAAAGAACATGCCGCCATGGTGTTGGAGTGGATACGCCGGAAAGATGCAACGTTTAATGATCACCTGAAGGACTTTCTGTTTACCGAAAAACCGATTGCTCACAAATAACTGATGCATTGTTCCAGGCCGGCGAAAATCACGGTCGGAACGTCGCCTGGTATTGGTAATTGTTAGTCAGGATACTGAGTGACTTGATTACGGTAAGGGACGGTAAACATCGGACATCGTTTAAATACTTACCTTGTTTAACATTTGGTAACTGTCATACCGGAAGCGGCGTTGCCGCTATCCGGTATCGTCCTAAGGAGTAATGATGCAGTGATGAAGCTGCAATCATGTTGGGCAATGATTACACCGGGTCACAGTGCCAAAACCACATATCATTGATAATATAATTATCCCCTTCATAAATTATAACATCAGATAACAGTACAACAACATATTGATCAGCGGCAAAATTGTTGAACGATAAGTTGCGGTATTCCAGCTAATTTGCCTAACCTTTAGCTGCCAGCCAGAAACACCTATAATGTACGGAGATGGTTGTATAACAGTCGCTTCTGCAGGTATCCAGTATGGCGTTTTCCCGGGCTTTTTCATGCGTCACCAGCATCGGTATGTTTGCTGCGCTTTCCGTAGCACTGGTTTTATGGCCGATCATGACGGCGGCACAAACATGCTTTAGTGCCTCACCGTCCAAAAATGCCGGGATCCCGGTCACCGCGCATAGTGATATCAGGGACCTTTCCGATCGTGAATACCAACACTTAACAAACCTGTTTAAGGCCATGGAAGATCATTGGTCAGGGACGGTGCAGGAGACAGTATGCCGCGGCAGTCCGGATTCAGTTAAAAAGGACGTGCACGATTACACTGTTGAGCCGGAGATAGAGTTCACCACATCAAAGACTTTAGAGCTGGATGCGACCTGGCATTCGAAACAGAAAAAAACCAGCCGCGTGGAAAACCTGGAACTGATATTGACCAAAGATCGCCTGCGCCTCGATGTTGACGCAGCATCGGGTGATGTAAAACTCATCAAGGTTGCTGATAATTTTCTGGTGTTTCTTGACAAAAATAACATACGCAATCCCAGCGGTGGTGTAGTAACACAGGAAATCGTCCATTCTTTTGCCCTGGCCAGTGGTTCATTAACGATTGAATATAAACTTTATACCAATGGATTGCTGGTATCATTCAGCACGTGGCTGTTGTCGCGCTAATTAAACGTAGGCAGCAGGTGTGGCAGAGCGAAACGCTAATTTGTTGCCAGGTAGAACTGTCGATGATGTCAATGGTGTGTGTCAACGGACAATGACGAGGGGACAGTCCAGTAGCGAGTTCAGCTCCTTAAAGGATGCCGGTTGCTGGCAAATGATGCTGGTGGAGGGAATCAGTAATAAGGAGGCGTGCTGTTTTTTTAACAACGTCGCCAGAACCGCAATGGAATTGTCGTCGGGTTGCTGGATTGAAACAGTGATGCCCTGGCGAGTCAGCCATTCGGCGGCGTGATGAATGTCGTAGTCTTCATCGTGATTGTTGATGTCAATTAATGTGGCGTGCGCCAGACCTTTAGCGGCCAGTTTACCAAGGATCGCAACACCGTGTTGTGATTCCGAAGATCCGTCATAGAATAGGCCAATATTCGTTGTTCTGGACAGTGGTGGGGTCAGGCGGTAGCGGGAGCGGGCAAAAATTAATAGATCAGATATTCCAGCTTGCGCGATTAAGGTTTCCAGCCGATGGCCGCGTACCGTTCTGAAGGAATATTTGATATGCGCTTTCTGGGCTTCTTTAGAAAGCATATTTTGCATTTGTGCTGCCCACGCCCGCAACGACCGTTCAATTTCATTGCCGGTGAGTAACCGTTCCCGGCCGCTGTCGGCGTTAATTTCCCTGGCGAAAGGAAATTGCGCGGACTGCAACATGTCGATATCTTCAATAAACAGGCCAGTTAATTCCGCCTGCAATTGGCCGGCAAGTGTAATTGCAGACGATAACGCCTCCGTACTATGGCTGGCGGCATCCATAGCGATAAAAATATGTACTACGTTGGCGTCACGATTCGGGGCTTTCAACGGTCTTTACCCCCTTGGCTTTTGCTGCGAAATCCTGCTGTATACTGTTTAAGTCTTCCAGTCGTTTTTGCACCAAAGCATTAAAACTCCCGGCAGGATAGTGACCTTTATCGTCGCGTACTCCGGGCTCCAGGCCGGTCAGCATTTCCAGTGCCTGTTCCACATGGGTAACCGGGTAAATGTTAAACTTGCCCTGTTTTGCCGCTTCCACAATGTCGTGCCGCAGCATCAAATGGGCAACATTGGACTGCGGTATAATAACCCCCTGTTCACCGGTTAGCCCTCGCGCATTGCATACATCGAAAAAACCCTCGATCTTTTCATTGACACCACCAATGGGTTGAACATGGCCCAGTTGGTTAATGGAACCGGTAACCGCCAGCGATTGCTTAATCGGGGCGCCAGCCAATGCAGAAAGCAGGGCAGCCAATTCGGCGATGGAAGCGCTGTCACCTTCAATTTGACCATAGGATTGTTCAAACACGACGGTTGCCGATAGCGACAGTGGCGATTCACGGGCGTAGTGTTCGGCCAGGTAAGCGGACAGAATCATTACCGCTTTGGAATGAATGGGGCCACCCAGATCGACTTCACGCTCGATGTCGATCACTTCACCTTCACCGAGGCGGGCGGTGGCGGTAATTCTTGCGGGTTGTCCGAAGCTGTAGTCACCCAGCTCCATCACCGTTAATCCATTGACCTGGGCGACTTCGCTGCCTTCAGTGGCAATGATATGGATACCCCGCTCAATGGACTCCAGGCCGCGGGAACGGATCTGGTCATGGCGGTAGATTTGTTTGTCAATCGCCTTTTGGACGTGGGTATCGGTAACAATGTCACTATTATCCTGTTGCGCCCAATAGTCCGATTCGCGCAACAAATCCACCAGGCTGCCCATATGCAACGATAACTTTTCACCATCATCCGCACGCCTGGCGCATTGTTCAATTACGCGGGCGACGCCGCTCTTGTTGAAGTCGCGGAGTTTTTCTCGACGCTGCAATGATGCAATGAGCCTTGCATATAGCAGGGTATTTTCAGGTGTGCGTTTAATATCTTCTGAAAAATCGGCCGCCACCTTGAACAGGCGACCAAATTCATGATCGTATTCGTTAAGCAGGTAATAAAGTAAGCGGTCACCGGTCAATACCAGTTTGGTTTCAGTGGGAATAGGCTCCGGTTCCAGGGTAATAGTGCTTGCCAGGCTTAACATTTGTTCCAGTGATTCAATGCGAATCTCCCGGGAATGCAGGGCGCGCTTCAATCCTTCCCAGGCGTAACCTCGCATCAGTAGTTTGCGGGCATCCAGTACCAGGTAGCCGCCATTGGCCCGGTGTAAAGCACCGGGTTTTATAAGCGTAAAGTTGGTCGACAGTGTTCCGAGATGAGAGACGTGCTCCACGCGTCCCAGCAGGTTGAGGTAAGTCGGGTTATCTTCGTAGACGACCGGGGCGCCCCTGGTTTCTGAATTGTCAACCAGTACATTGACGTTATAGGGCGAAAACTCGGTACTTTTGCCTTTTTGCAATTGCGAGATATCCAGCAGCCCCGTGGCATCGTGTTCGTCGTCACTACGGAATTCATCCACGTTTTTTACAACATCTTCCTTGGTATCGGAAATGAATGCGCGGACATTGTCCAGGGATTCATATTTTTCTAACAGCGGTTCAATAAGCTGATCAACGGTCAGTTCCGAAACTTCCTTGTTAAGTTGCTTGATCTGCTGGTGGTATTCTTTTTGCCAGCCTGGAATTCGGCGAATTGTTTGTTTGAGTTCATCGCGCAGTTCTTCAATAGCTTTTTCAATACGATCCTGTTCCTCCTTGGGCAGTTTTTCAAATTCTTCGGGGGAGATGGTTTTGTCATCGCGCATCGGCGCCAATGTGTAGCCCGTGGGGGTGCGCAGTATGGCAATACCTTTTTCCCTGGCGTGTTCATTTAATTTGTTGAATGCCAGTTCCTGGCGTTCTTCGAATTCCTCATTAATCTCCTGCGCGCGAATCCGGTATTCGTCGCTGCGAAAGGCGGCCGGAACGGCGTTGTGCAGGTCTTCCACCAATTGTGACATATCGCCTTGCAGTTGGCGGCCCATACCGGCTGGGAGTTTGAGGGCTTTGGGTTTATGGGGGGTATTGAAATTATTAACGTAACACCAGTCTGGCG
>JASFMT010000187.1:0-7169 GCA_050117455.1 Gammaproteobacteria bacterium
TGGCCCCGCTAAACAGATCGCCCTGTGGACTGTACGTAACAATCAGAAAATCGTCCGAGCCATAACGGGCGCGGATGGAACGATAGTATTTAAGAGCCTGGTCATGTTCCAGGACCAGGGAATCGGCCGAAGCATCCAGTTGAAAACGGCCCATAAAAAGCGCCAGTGATCCAACGCCAAGCACGACAATGATGAGTGTAATGACGGGGTGACCGAGACACAGTTTAAAATAGTAGTTTTTGAGAGTATCTAGCATACAAATAACAGTCTGGCGGGAGCCGCGCCAGAGGTCAGGTTGCCTGTTCGAAATAAACTCCGAATTTCAATTATCAAGTAGCAGGCATTAATGAACAACATGTTTGTTGGAAGACGGCAAATTCATCGGTTTTTCGGCAGGCGCTGCGGTGCCAATAGTGAAATAAAACGTGGTGCCGGTACCGGGTTTTGATTCAGCCCAGATCTCTCCCTGATGACGGTTGATAATCCGCTGCACCGTGGTGAGTCCGACACCGGTACCTTCAAAATCTTCTGCGCTATGCAGTCGCTGAAATGCCTCGAAGAGTTTGCCGGCATATTTCATATCAAAGCCGACGCCGTTGTCGGTAACATAATAGGCCTGCTTTTTTTCGGAATAGCCAAAGTGTATTTTGCCGGGCGAGGACTTGCGGGTATATTTCCATGCGTTGCTAAAAAGGTTATCCAGCGCAATTTTTAGCAACGTGTTATCGCCAGTGGCAATAAGGCTGCTTTCGATTTCAACATCGACATGGCGATCGTGTTCTGCCTGCTTTAGAGCCTCTATAATCTCCGCGGCCATGGCTGACAAGTTCACTTGCTCCAGTTTTGTTTCTTGTATGGTGATTCGTGATAGCGCCAGCAGATCATCGATCAACTGGTTCATTTGGGTAATATTCTCGGTTATACGGTGCAGGTAGTCAGTGCCCTGTTCGTCGAGATGGTCTTTATAGTCCTCAATGATAGCTTGGCTGAAGCCTTTGATGGAGCGAAGAGGTGCCCTGAGATCATGTGATACTGAAGAGCAAAAGGATTCGAGTTCCTTGTTTGAGGCTTCCAGTTCCCCGGTGCGTTTTGCCACCAGTCTTTCCAAAGACTGGTGATAACCTTTTAGCTTCTGTAACAATTTTCGATAGTTAGTCGTTAATACGCCGAGTTCGTCCGTTGATTGTGGCACCATTTCGTCTAGATATTGCGTTATCGAGTCCCCGGATTTTTCAATGGCCCGGCTTAAAGGTTGTAGCGACTGGCTAATACTTTTAACGAAAATCAGGCTGCCGACGATGGCCATCACTTCAAGCGTGAGCCAGACGATAAATGTTTCAAATGTGAAATATCCTGTTCTCGTCCAGTAGTATTGCACCAGCATGGTGTCTACCAGGAGCGGCACTAATGCACCAATGAGAAAAACCTTGACCTTTAGCGTAACGTGCGGTCGGGTGAGTGGTGTATTCTTCAGGTGCTGGCCGAACAAATCCAGGATTCGGAAAAATATTGGCAGACCCACAATAATGGAAACGATCAGGGCAACCAGATTGATCCGGAACCAGTCTATGGGCATTGCCCTGAAATCACTATACCATTCAGCGCTGATTATGACGGTGATGGGAGCGATCAGCAGGTAGACCAGAAAAATACCCCAAAAATGCAGAGGAAAGAGACGAAGCCGATGTAAAAAAATGTCCATTCGATCAGACGATGGACGTTTTAGATAGGAATAGACTGGTTTGGCGTAGCGATTAAAATACCACAACGCAAACATCATGGAGCCCAAAATAAATACAGGTTCAATGGGGCTGACGAGAATAGCTATCATCTGTTCAAGCGTGAACATCTGTATATACACCAGTACAGATAATCCGAATACAGGTGGTACCACCCAGGTAAGTAGAATCAATGCCAAAAACCGTTTCTGGAAGGTATTTCCCGTCATGGGATTTTGCATTCCCTATGTTGGATTGTTTTTCGATCTTGAATAACGTTAAATTGCAGGGTTTACTTGCACTTTGTTCGCATCCAATTTGCCTGCCAGTTTTGACCGATTTGAGCGATGATAAATCGCTAATGTTATCTATAAAACGAAATAAGCGACTGATGGTTTACCCTTTTGAATGATCCAAACACCACAGTGGGCCGATTGATACATCTCTGTATCCCAAAGCCACCACTCTGACAGGACACTCGAAAAAGTAGGCTTTTGAGTTGTTAATTTATTATAGCGTAGCGCTCTGAACAGCTTCTGTCATTTAAACAAACTGGGCGTTATAATGCGCGCGGTGGTGTCAACGGCGCGGACTGTTATAAAAGCAAATGGCGACAAACGAAAAAGAATCCGAAAATTCGGCAGATAAAGTCATTAATTCCTTTAAGGAATTTTTGCGCCTCGAGTCTGCCAGCGGTATTTTACTGGTTATCGCTGCCGTGCTGGCGATGGTGATCGAGAACTCACCAGCGGATTTCCTCTATAAGACGTTGCTGGATACCCCGGTTGCCATTCGTTTCGGAAATTTTGAAATCGCCAAGCCGCTGTTGCTCTGGATCAACGATGGATTAATGGCGGTATTTTTCTTCATCGTGGGCCTGGAAATCAAGCGTGAGGCGCTGCGGGGCGAATTGTCCGACCCATCAAAAGTTGCATTGCCCGTTGTCGGTGCCATTGGCGGTATGGCAGCGCCCGCCCTTATCTATAGCTGGATCAACTGGGGCGATGACATTGCCATGCAGGGGTGGGCGATACCCTCGGCAACGGATATCGCCTTTGCATTGGGTGTGCTGTCGTTGCTGGGAGACCGTGTGCCCAATAGCCTGAAAGTTTTTCTTCTGACTCTTGCCATTGTTGATGACCTCGGCGCCATTGTTATTATCGCCATATTTTACACCGCAAACTTATCATTAACATCGCTGGTCATTGCGAGTATCTGTGTTGTTATTCTGTTTGCGCTCAACAAGCGGGGAGTGTTGACCATTGCGCCTTATATCATCGTCGGATTGGTCATGTGGGCGGCGGTACTAAAATCCGGTGTGCACGCAACCCTGGCCGGCGTTATCCTTGGCCTGTTTATTCCGCTGGAAAAATCCAGCGACTACAATACCTCACCGCTGGAAAAACTTGAACACGACCTTCATCCCACGGTCGCTTTTGTGATTCTGCCAATATTCGCGTTTGCCAACACCGGTGTATCGCTGGAAGGTATTTCTGCAGACTCCTTGCTGGATCCGGTTCCACTAGGCATCGCTGCGGGATTATTTTTTGGCAATCAGTTGGGGGTGTTCGGGTTGTGCTGGATCGCGGTGCAACTGGGTATCGCTAAATTACCGCAAGGTGTGAAGTGGATTCAGCTATATGGCGTTGCGGTGTTATGTGGCATTGGTTTTACCATGAGTTTGTTTATCAGTTCACTGGCATTCGAGCAGGTTGGTGATCAGAATGTTATTCAGGACAGGTTGGGTATATTGGTGGGTACCATTCTGTCGGCAACCTTGGGATTTTTCCTGCTAAAAGCGGTGTTACCCCCGAAGGGGCAACGTAAAGAAGCGCAAGCGCATTAGCTTAGAAACGGCCGCCACTACCCAAACGCATTCTTGCCTTCATGTGACCTTGTTCAGCCGCGGCGGCGTACCATTTCTTGGCTTTAGTGGACGATCTCGGCAAGCCCAGACCCTGACGGTAAAACTCAGCCAGCTCATACTGTGCTTCCACGTGACCTTCCTTGGCGGCTTCTTTAAACCAGCGCGCGGATTTCGTGTACTGTTTACGGGCGCCAATCCCTTCGCGCAGCATAACAGCCAGCTTATATTTTGCGGGTGTGTATCCTTTGCGGGCCGCTTTGTCGATCCAGGCGAAGGCCTTTTTCCTGTTGTTGGAGATCTCTTCGTGCTCGAGGTATTGTTCGCCAAGCTTGTATTGGGCTTCGCGAAAACCATTGAGACTGGCTTTTTCCAGCCATTTCAGTACTCGTTGCTTATCCGGATTTTCCAGTTTGCCACTGATATAAATATCAACCAGCAAATCCAGCGCTTCCTCATGGTTGTTTTGAAAAGCCACGTCCAGCCAGCGGGCCGCGGTATCATATTGTTGCTTACGATTATAAATGGTACCCAAAAAGTACTGTGCATCCGGATTGCCGTTTTCGGCAGCCTTGATGAGCCAGGATTGGGCCTGTTGATTGTCATCGGATTCCGGGTTGTAGAACATCATCCCGGCCTGAAACTGGGCCCTGGTATGGTTTTGGCGAGCAGCGGCCTGTAACCATTTTGACGCTTTTTCCTTATCCCGCGGAAAACCGTTATTACCATACAAATACATCAGGCCCACCTTGAACTGGGCTTCTTTATCGCCCTGTTCCGCTGCTGCCAGAAACAGTTCTTCGGTTGATGATGATTGCTTGCCGGAATTGCTTTGTTTGCTCTTTGCGCCATCGTCATCAAGAGCTGCGATCAGCACCCGGGCATCTTTAACACCACTATCGGCAGCTTTACTTAACCAGTAGCGTGCCTTGCCCAAATCACGCTCAACAATTTTGCCGTTATAGTAAAATGATCCCACTTTGTATTGAGCGTCCTGGTGCCCATTTCTGGCTGCACGCTTAAACCACTTGAAGGCTTTATTGCTGTCTCTGTCAAAGCCGGACCAGCCGTTTAAATAGGATGTTGCCAACTGGTATTGGGATTTCATGTCACCTTTGGACGCCGCTTCTATCAGCAGCTCGGCGGCACTCTTTTGACGCGCAACAACGACAGGTTTTTCAGGCGTTTTCTGGTCTTCTTCGATCTTGGCCAGCAGGTCAGTGGCATGCTGCATTTCCTGTTCCTTGGCCAGTTTTAAATATTTTTTCGCCCTGGACAAATTCTTTCGGGTACCGATGCCGTAATAGTACAGGCGGCCGACCTGGTAAATGGCATCGTAATTAAAATCATCAGCGGCCTGTTTCAGCCAGTCAAAAGCCTTGTTGGCGTCCTTTTTAATTCCACCCTTGGTGCCTTTGAGATAAATCATGCCCAGCATGTATTGGGCGTCGTTGTAGCCTTCATTGGCGGGATTAATCAGCCAGCGCGCGGCTTTATCATGATCGATATCGGTTCCCAGTCCCTCGTAATAGAAGCGAGCCAGTTGCAGTTCGGAACGAGTGTGACCCAATTTCGCGGCCTCGGTATACCACTTCAGGGCTTGCTTGAAATCGTCTTCCGAACCGCCGGCGATGGCATACTTTTGCGCGAGTAAATAAAAGGACGTGGCATCCTTGAACTTAATGGCAATGTCCTTGAGACTGTCGTTTGCGGAAACGCTACTGACGGATATCGCCGTAAACGACAATACAGCAGCCAATCCAATGGAAGCTTTAGTTAGAACCTTGGTCATACGCGATTGGGGGGTTATCTGTTTCATTGTGTAGTTACTGCCAATAGTGTTAACGCACCAAATCCTTTGTAGTTTACAAGGGCACAGCCGCAAGTTCCGTTGCCGACCCTGATAAGACTTTCTAAGGCTGCATCCCTGACAACAATATGGGTTATACATTCCAGAGAAAGCTGCCAGCGTGACCAAAAGGGGATGAAACCACGGGGAAGATAAGGATACTGCGTCGTCTGGATACTGCGGCGTTATCCGTTACTGTTAACTATCAAACCCATGCCCGCTAATCACGCCTGCCTGCTCGTGCTTAAGCCGATAGAATACCCTGTGATAACAGGGTTGGCCTTTCCCTGCCAACCCTGAAATTTAACCAAGAAGTGCGGAAAAACTCAATGGCATTTTAGTCGATTTCCAGCACCACCCGTACATTATCAAGCTTGTTCAGCATATCCTTCCGAACATAGCCAATGGCATGGGGATTTCTGGAAACCAGCATTCCCACCAGCCGTTCGCTTTTGGTGCTGGAGGGGTTGCGGATGGTATTGGTGATTTTCCGGTTGGACTCGTCAGCAGCGCTACGGGATGCAGACTGGCCCATCACCTCCTGGCTGAAGGCTTCCCGGGCCTCAGAATCCACCGGCAGGTTCAGTACCTTAATGCGCTTGCCGTTGTTCCACTCAATAACGATATCGCTGTAGATGTTCTTGATGTCCTGCTGGCTCAGAGCTTGCTGATTCTGCTGGTTAACAATTACTACGACACTTTCCTCTGCTGCCACCGTGTTGGCGGATAACAAGGAAAGCGCGGCGATTAACAATAAAACGTAAAATTTGTTTCTCATCATTCGGCTCTCCTAGTTACCTAAATAAAGTACGACACTGCCAATGGTGTGGTCGTAGTCTTCGGCGTTTTTCTCTTCCACCTGGTGGTGCTCCAGCTTGAGCACAATGGCCGGAGTGACGTGATAATTCAGGAACACGGTGTTGAAGGTGGTATCCGTGTTGTCGCTGTCATCGGCGTCGTAATAGTCGTAACGTCCGCCAAACGTCCACTTGTTGAGGTCGTACAATAGCTGTACGTAGTAGCCTTCCCGGTCATAGGAGTTACCGCCGGGCTCATCCAGCGTGGCCGTGGCGTATTCGCTTTGCAGCGTAAAACCGGCCAGACTCATTTTCAAGTGGGCGCCAATGGCTTCTTTTTCAGTGTCATCGTTTAAGGTATCCGAGTAATAACTGGCACCTACTTCGAAATAGCGCATGTAGGGCAGTAAAAAGGACACCTTGGCACCGGTGGCCTTATCACTGTTCAGGTCTTCTTTCCCGGAATTGCCTTCACCGTTACCGGCGTAAAGGTCATAGTTCATAAAGACACCGCCCATGGGTACGGTACCGAACATGGTGAGGCCATCCACCACCTGGGGAAAAATGGCGCGGATATGTTGTGGTCGCTCTTGTGTCGGTACAAACGGCGGATAGTGGTCTACGGACCAGAGTCCCGCCGGGGTAAAGAAACGGCCGCCGCGAAAACTCGCACTGGGCTCCCAGGCATAGGTAAAGTTGGCCGCTTCCAGGAAAATTTTCCCGTAACACCCTGGGCATTCCGAATCTACACCATTGCCCTCGAACTCAAACTCTGAAAACGGCGCATCTTCATATTCAATTTCCGAGAAAAACTTCCACTGGTCAGTAAGGCGTTTCTCGAAAAATAATGACATATGGTGCAACCGGAAACCTGGCTCTGCACCATCGGCCGAACTGTTGTGGTATTCAATATCCGCATAACCGGAAATATTCATCCGGTT
>JASFMT010000188.1:0-7124 GCA_050117455.1 Gammaproteobacteria bacterium
CTGTGCCCGCGTATAGTATTAATGCTGCGACAATTACGACATTAAAACCGAAATGAACCGCCAATACCATGGCTAGTACCGCGCTGATTACTGACGTGCAACCGTTAACGCCCCATACCCACGGGATAAGCATGGGTGATTTTTTACTGAGGTAGCTCAAGGCAACCGGAAACGGCATTCCCATGAAAAATGCCAGCGGTGCGATGAGAATAAATGTCACCATGATTTTTATGACCGTGGAGGATGCTAGCAGCCAGTCAAACAGGGGTTGTAAAGCCACGCTGTATATAACCCCGGTTACGCATATTACCGTCACTGCCAGCCTGATGGTTGAGCGGTAGCCGAGTTTGTCACGTAAAAAAGCCGAATAGTGACTGCCCGCACCGGCAAACAATAAAAATGCCGTTAAGGTCACCGCGATGGAGTACACCGGATGATAGAGGAATAACGTAAACTTTTGCATAAATGCAATTTCCACAAACAGGAACGCCAGTCCCAGGCTGCTGAAGTAAAGCAGGCTGATCAGCGTGGTTTTATCGGTAGTGAGGCGGGTTTCTTTTTTAAACAATAACGGCAACACAATAAGTAACGCGCTGAAGATGATGGCCTGAGCAAGTGTTGCTATCATGATGATGTATCCCCATTCCACCAGCGGCATGCCACCCTTGTCTTTCAGGGCCACAATATCTTCAAATAGATCCCATTTAAAAAAATTGAAAAAATAGGGTTGGTCATCGGTCGCCGGCGTTATGTTGAATTTATATTGTTCATAAAAGTTATCGGCGTTGTTGCCTGTCATGGCTGTTGCGGCGTTGTAAAATACCGGTTCGCGTAGTTTGTTAAACCGGTTGGTGTCTGAATGTTGTATGCCGGGAAAGTAGGCGGTGTCGAATCCCATGCGCTGACAAAATTGTTGCACGTTGCTGATGTCCTGCGTGCTCAACGGGGAATGTTTAATTAATAACGTCGCGGTTTGCCAGCTGCGGATTAACATGACATGGTTTTCAGGCTGCTCATAACCCAGGCTGCGCAATGCGGCCAAACCGGTGGCAAACATTTTCAGGTTGTCACGGGGTGGTAATTTCAGCCAGCGGGTAATCGACAATACGCCGTCTGGTGTCAAATGACGAATATATTCCGTCACCGCTTCGACGGTATATAGATAATTTTCGCTGAGGGCGTAAAGACCTGCCGATGAGGCGCCAAAGGTATCCAGCAGGGCGATTTGAATCACGTCAAAGTGCTGCTCGCTGTTGCTGACGAAACCACGGGCTTCCGCGACGTGTACATTTACCCCGGGTTTTTCATATAAGTGTCCGGCATAGTCCGCGTAATCAGTTTTGACCAGATCGACAATAGTTGGGTTTAGTTCGACAGCATCGATCAAGGGTACCTTGTAGGCTTGTGCCTGCAATACGTCACTGCCGGTGCCAGCACCGAGAATCAGTACACTGTTTGCCTGCTGCAGGTGATAGGGCGCGGCCGATGTCTGATACTGTAGATACTCCGGTATTGTGTTTTTATTATTAAGCTTATTGATCACTGTCATATTATCGCCGTCGCTAAATATCGCCAGCTGTGGCGGCGGTTCGGTGGTGGCGTGCAGGCTTAATCCCGGCGCGTGGCGCAGGGGGATGACGTTGCTTTCCACGACGTTGATCAGGCCCAACGGGCTGGAACGGGTCTCAGTAATGCGAGTACCATCAATTCGCAACAATTGTTGCAGGCTTTTGTACGGTGATAATGACAGGGTCAGCCAGTCGGCGGGCAGCAGTGACAGTACCAGTATGGACGCGATTGTGAAAACGGTGGTGGCGCGGCGTTTATATCCCAATTCAATACTTGCCACCAGAGTTGTAGCAACGGCCATTACCGAAAACATCTGCAACAAATGATGCGGCATCAGATAAAATAACAAAATGATGACTAATACACAGCCAAGGCCGGCACCCACCAGGTCGGCGGCGTAAATGGCTGCAATTCTGTCGCCTTTTGCCATCATGGTCAGGGCGATGGCGTTGGCGACAAAGAAAAACGGTAACATTAATAACAGATAAATGAGCGATAACCATAATAGTTGCCGGCGGTCCCATAAAATTTCCTGGGCGTTAAACGGGACTTGCTGCGCCAATAGATAACAAATCAATAACGACACACCGAATAAATAAATGTTGCTAATAAACGTCGTTTTGTAGTGTTTGAGTAGACGCTCGCGAAACAGGGACAAAAAGGTACCACTGATACCATAGCCCAGTAACGCCAGGCTGATGATCATATAGGCGAAATGATGCCACTGGATGATGGCGAACAGTCGGGTTAACAGGATTTCAAAACTTAGTGCGATAACAGAGATAAACGCGATACTGAATAGCGGTATTTTGTCACGCAAGGGAGAGGCCATTGGTTATATTGTTGCTGTCAAAGCCGGCCGTTAGCAGCGTATTGCACAGATGGCATTACCAACGCTGTTAATGACCGCCGGTTAAGGGGACAAACCGTACCGGCAGTATTTGCCGGGACGTTACTGTCCCATCCTCATGTTTATCCACTAGCACCAGGTGTTGCACCAGAAAAGTACTGCCCACCGGAATGATCATATGGCCGCCGGGTTTGAGTTGTTTGATTAATGGTGGCGGCACATGACTGGCTGCTGCTGTCACCACGATGCTGTCAAACGGGGCGGCTTCCGGCCAGCCGTAATAACCGTCTCCGATACGGGCATGAACGTTGCTGTAACCCAGTTTTTTGAAACGCGGTGCGGCTGTCTCGCCCAGCGCTTTAATAATTTCAATGGAATAAACCTCTTTGACCACTTGCGCCAGGATGGCCGCCTGGTAGCCGGACCCGGTGCCAATTTCCAGTACCCGGTCCTTCGGCTGGGGTTTTATCAAATCGGTCATGATGGCCACGATATAGGGTTGTGAAATGGTTTGCCCGTGTCCAATAGGCAGGGGCCGGTTTTGATAGGCATAACGCTGTTGCGCCCACGGCACGAATTCGTGGCGAGGTACGGTGGCCATGGCTGCCATAACCCGGGGGTCCAGCGCTTCTTTGTCCAGGTAAAGGCTGGTTTGCTGGACATCGCCCTTGATTTCCCGGACCATTTCCTGACGGGCATCTGTGTATTTATCCTGGGCCAGTATACCGATGGGAAATGCCGCCATCGCCATCACGAATAAAGTAAAAGCTTTAGGTCTCATCAAGTGTCCTGATGTGGGTACCGCGAATGGTTAGGCTATTGAATAAAAACCTGATAAAGCACATAAATTTAAACAAATCCCTATGCTGGATTCCTTGATACCTATCAATGCCACCCCGGTGAAGGAAGGATTAAAGTAAGTTAAGTTTAAACAGGGTGATAATCAATGGCGGCGCAATCGTACGATATTCAGGACATTAGCCTGGCCGAACAGGGCCGTGACCGGATTGAATGGGCTTTGCAGGAAATGCCGGTGATCCGGCAACTGGCGGAGCGCCTGGCTGAGCAGCAACCACTCAAAGGCGTCCGGGTGTCCGGCTGTCTGCACATTACGACAGAAACCGCCAATCTTGCCCGGGTTTTAAAAGGGGCGGGCGCTGATCTGGTGCTATGTGCCAGTAATCCGTTGAGCACCCAGGACGATGTGGCCGCATCGTTGGTAGAACATTTTGGCATCCCGGTGTTTGCCGTTAAGGGTGAAGACACCACGCGTTATTATCAACACATACAATCGGCGCTGGACCATGGTCCGCAAATAACCCTGGATGACGGGGCTGATCTGGTGAGTGAAATGCACAAAACGCGCACCGAGTTATTACCCCATATGCTCGGTGGTACCGAGGAGACCACGACGGGAGTGATTCGCTTACGCGCCATGGCCGCCGATAACGCGTTGCAGTTCCCCGTGGTTGCCGTCAACGATGCCCTGACCAAGCACCTGTTTGATAATCGCTACGGTACCGGCCAAAGCACCCTGGACGGCGTGATTCGGGCCACCAACATTTTACTGGCCAGTAAAGTATTTACTGTGTGTGGTTATGGCTGGTGTGGCCGCGGTATTGCCATGCGTGCCAAAGGTCATGGGGCCCAGGTAGTGGTGACGGAAGTTGATCCGTTGCGTGCCCTGGAAGCGGCGATGGACGGTTTTCGTGTTATGCCGCTGATGGAAGCAGCGCCAATCGCAGACTTTATCATTACCGCCACCGGTGACAAGCATGTCATCGATGCCCGGCATATGGAAGTGATGAAGGACGGTTGTGTTATTGCCAACTCCGGGCACTTTAACGTGGAAATTAATATACCTGCGCTGGAAACCATGGCGGTGAATAAACAGCGCCGCCGCCAATACGTGGACGAATATGAGCTGCCGGACGGCCGTCGTATCCGGCTGCTGGCGGAGGGACGATTAGTCAACCTGTCTGCCGCCGAAGGTCATCCGGCGACCGTGATGGATATGAGTTTCGCCAATCAGGCGTTGGCGGTGGTTTACCTGCGGGAGAACGGCGATCAACTGGATCATGTGGTGCACTCGGTACCCCCGGCTATCGATCAACAGGTGGCGCAGTTAAAACTGCAAGCCATGGATGTGGCGATTGATCGCTTAACTGAACAGCAGCAACACTATCTCTCCAGCTGGCAGGAAGGGACATAGCGAGACTTTCCAATGAATATTGAGACACGCCATAAAAACATGATTCGCGAAATCAGGGATGAAGTGCGTTTCACCCGTCATTATATTGGTAAGGACGAGCTGGATGACCGTGTAATGGCGGCGATGGAGACCGTGCCGCGTCACAAGTTTGTGCCTTCCAATCAGCAGTTGCTTGCGTATATCAACGGACCGTTGTCCATCGGCCATGGCCAGACAATATCGCAACCGTATATTGTTGCGTTAATGACTGACATGCTGGATGTCAACGAGGACAGCGTGGTACTGGAAATCGGTACCGGCTCCGGTTACCAGGCGGCTATTCTGGCGAACGTCGTCAAACAGGTTTACACCGTGGAGGTGATACCCGAGCTAATGGAATCGGCGCGACAAAAATTTGAACAACTGGGTTATCACAATATTGAATGCCGTGTTGGTGATGGCCATGAAGGATGGCCGGAACATGCGCCGTATGACGGTATTCTGGTAACAGCGGCAGCCGATGAAGTGCCGGACCAATTGATTGCGCAGCTGAAACCCGGGGCTAGCATGGTGATACCGGTGGGGCAGGTCTACGGCCCGCAGGAACTGCTGCGCGTGCACAAGGATCACGACGGTAACGTGACCACGGACGACATTCTGGCGGTCGCGTTTGTGCCGTTAGTCAGGGTGCAACACGCCAATTAAAATAATATTGTTAATGCCATGAAAGCACCATACTGGGAGCACTTCGAACACGAGGCGGATATGGGTGTGCGGGGCTGCGGCAGTACTGTTGCACAGGCGTTTGAGCAGGCGGCGTTGGCCATGTCCGGTGTAATGGTTGATTTAGACATTATAGCGCCGCGGGACTGTTTCGACGTGGAATGCGACGCGCCGGACCATGACATACTACTGGTGGACTGGTTGAATGAGCTGATTTATCACATGTCGACGCGAAAAATGCTGTTCGCCAGTTTTGATGTGAACATCATCGACCATCATTTGCAGGCAACGGTGTGTGGCGAAGCCACCGATGTTGTTAAACATCAACCGGCGGTGGAAGTAAAAGGCGCGACGTTTACTGAATTGAAGGTCTACCAGCAATCCGACAAAACCTGGATTGCGCAGTGTGTCATTGATGTGTAGCGGTGTCGTACCACTAACACAATTGACAGGACTAGATGATAATGAATACCCGTTTATTCAACCGGCGAGATGATACCACCTGGGAAATTCCCGCACAGGGCAAGATGCGTGTACCGGGCATCATATACGCCGACCAGCCCCTGATCGAGGCCATGGATCACAAGGTTTACGAGCAAGTGGTGAACGTGGCGACTCTACCGGGTATTGTTAATTATTCTTACGCGATGCCCGATGCTCATTGGGGTTATGGCTTTCCCATTGGCGGTGTGGCGGCCTTTGATCCCGATGAAGGTGGGGTGATTTCCGCCGGAGGCGTTGGCTTTGATATTTCCTGCGGTGTCCGTACCCTGCATACCGGTCTGCGTGCCGACGACATTGCTCCGGTGAAACAACAACTGGCTGATGAGTTATACCGAACGGTACCGGCGGGTGTAGGAAGCACCGGTCGTATCCGTTTAACACACAAGGCCATGGATGACATGTTGCAGGGTGGGGCGCAATGGGCAGTAAAGCAAGGGTATGGTTCGGTCGAGGACCTGGAAAGGGTGGAAGAACACGGTTGTATGCAGGGCGCCGATCCCACTCAGGTATCTGATCGAGCCAAGGAGCGTCAACGGGATGAAATGGGTACCCTGGGATCCGGTAATCATTACCTTGAAGTGCAGTACGTTGCCGAGATTTATAACGATCACCTGGCCAACGTGTTTAACATCCACCAGGGTGATGTGGTGGTGAGTATTCATTGCGGTTCCCGCGGTCTCGGCCATCAGATCGGTACGGAATTTTTGCGAAAAATGGTAACCACGGCCCATGAATATGGCATTACCCTGCCGGATCGTGAACTGGCATGCGCTCCTATTCATTCACCGGTGGGGCAGTCTTACCTGGGTGCCATGCGTGCGGGTATTAATTGCGCCCTGGCGAATCGTCAAATCATCACCCATTTAACACGCCAGGCATTTGAAACAGTATTGCCCGGCAGTCATCTTCGCCTGCTATATGACGTTTCACACAATACCTGCAAACTGGAATCGCACAGCGTTCACGGTGAGCGGCGAAAATTGTTTGTTCATCGAAAAGGCGCAACCCGCGCTTTTGGACCCGGGCACCGGGAAGTATCACAAGCGTTACGGGATGCAGGCCAGCCGGTATTAATTGGCGGATCCATGGGTACCAGTTCTTATATACTGGCCGGAACCAACGAAAGTGAACATCGGGCATTCAGTTCGGCCTGCCATGGGGCGGGACGTGCCATGAGTCGTCGCAAAGCGACGAAACAATGGCGCGGGGCCAATGTCATTGAGGAACTGGCAGCACGGGGAATTATTGTTCGCAGTCCTTCACTGCGCGGGGTAGCGGAAGAAGCGC
>JASFMT010000189.1:0-7120 GCA_050117455.1 Gammaproteobacteria bacterium
AATCGTTACCGCAAACATTGCGGGAGGCGGGTCAATGATGACGGCACCAAGCAACGCACAACCGCGCGGCAAGCTGAGCCATGATGAACCCATGCGTAAACACACCTCGTGGCGAGTGGGCGGCAACGCGGACAGTTATTTTCAGCCGGCGGACATCGATGACCTGGCGTTGTTTTTATCCCAACTGGGAAAAGATGAACCGGTGACGTTTATCGGATTAGGCAGCAACCTGCTGGTGCGCGACGGCGGTATACGCGGCGCGGTGATTGCCACCAGTGGTGTGTTGAAAGGTTTAAGCAACGTCAATGAACAAACGGTAAGAGCAGAGGCCGGTGTTGCATGTGCCAAAGTGGCACGTTATTGTGCGCGCCAGTCGTTACAGGGCGCAGAATTTCTGGCAGGCATTCCCGGCACCATGGGTGGCGCACTGGCCATGAATGCCGGTGCGTTCGGTGGCGAGACCTGGGAAATCGTCAGTGCCGTGGAAACGTTGACCCGTGATGGCATTCGCCAACGCCGTACCCCGGATGAATTTGAGGTGGCCTATCGTTCCGTTAAAGGCGCCGAAGGGGAATGGTTTGTGGCGGCGGAATTGGCATTACAGCCGGGTGACAGCGAACAATCGCTGGCAAAGATAAAGGGATTTTTAAACAAGCGGGGCGATACCCAGCCGATCCAGCAGCCCAACGCCGGTTCAGTTTTTAAAAATCCCGAAGGTGATTATTCGGCGCGCCTCATCGAAGCCAGTGGCTTGAAAGGTTATTGCATTGGCGGTGCCTGTGTTTCAGAGAAGCACGCCAATTTTATCGTCAATACCGGAACCGCAACCGCGGCGGACATTGAACAGCTCATCGAACATGTGGCGCGCACCGTTGAACAGCAACAGGGTGTGACCCTGCAACGTGAAGTTCGAATCGTTGGCGAGGTGAAGTAGTCATGGCAGTGAACGTAGATCCGGCAAAATTTGGCAAAGTGGCCGTGTTAATGGGCGGTGAGTCCGCGGAGCGTGAAGTATCACTCAAGAGTGGTAAGGCAGTATTGGCGGCACTGCAAGCCAGTAAAGTTGACGCTCATGGCATCGACGTTGGGCCCAATGTTTTATCCGAACTGGCCGCCGGCCAGTATGACCGGGTGTTTATTGCGTTACACGGCCGCGGCGGCGAAGACGGCACCATCCAGGGGGCGTTGGAAATATTAAAGTTGCCCTATACCGGCAGCGGTGTCATGGCCTCGGCACTGGCCATGGACAAGTTGCGCACCAAGCTGGTCTGGGCGGGGCACGGGTTACCCACGCCGGGTCACTGCACCTTGTATGACGATACGGATTTTGATGGCGTTGTTAAACAGTACGGTTTGCCGCTGATGGTGAAACCGGCTCATGAAGGTTCGAGCATCGGCATGTCCAAGGTCAACCAGGCTGATCAACTGGAAAACGCTTACCGCGATGCAGCCAAACACGACAGCGTTATTTTCGCGGAACAATGGATCACTGGAAAGGAATATACCGTGAGTATTCTCGATGGTGTGGCGTTGCCGGTGATTCGCCTGGAAACACCCAATGATTTTTATGATTACGATGCCAAGTACGTGGCTGATACCACGGGCTATCACATTCCCAGCGGTCTTGATGACGCGCAGGAAAAAGCCATACAGGAACTGGCGTTGCGGGCCTTCGATGTTTTGGGCGCGCAAGGTTGGGGACGGGTGGATGTGTTGTGCGACGAACAGGGTAATCCCTACCTGATCGAGCTGAACACCATTCCCGGTTTGACGGACCACAGCCTGGTGCCGATGGCGGCCAAGGCAACGGGCATCGGTTTTGAAGAATTGATGATTCGAATTTTACAAACGACATTGACATAACAATTTATTAACAGGGAAAAGGACGAAAGACAGGCAATGGGCGCCAGAAGGATCAATCAGAAGGCACAAACTGAATCACGATTAACGCAGTGGTTGACGGCGAGGTCGTTTACCAGCGTCGCCGTCGTTGCGTTGCTGCTCACCGTTGGCCTGGCTGTTCATCATTTATATAGGCCCCAGACCTTGCCGTTTAAAACCATCCAGGTTTATGGCCAGTTGAACTGGCTGGACCGGGACACGCTCAACCAGGTTGTGGTGGACAGTATCAACGGCGGGTTTTTTAGCCTGGATGTCGCTGCTTTAAAACGGCGCGTCGAACAGCAAACCTGGGTTAAAACGGTTGCCGTGCGCAGAGTCTGGCCGGATGTATTGCAGCTTACCGTACACGAACAGCAACCGGTCGCGATCTGGAATGGTACCGCCATGGTTAACCAGCAGGGGGAGCTGTTTGGTGCAAATAGCGATACCTTTCCTTCCCACGTGGCGAAGTTTCAAGGTCCTTCCGGTATGCACCAAACGCTAACGGATTACTTTAATACCCTCAGCGGCATGATCGAAAAAACGGGATTGCAAATTGCGGGACTGAATGTCGACAGCAGGCGGGCCTTGCAGTTAACACTGAGCAACGGTGTACAACTTATGTTAGGTCGCGTACAGCGGGAGCTGGATATCACTACGGAAATGAAGCGCTTTGTTCAGGCCTGTCAATCAACGTTAGCGGCCAAGATGGAAAATATTCAGCTGGTGGATTTGCGTTACACCAACGGACTGGCGGTGCGTTGGAAGCCGGATACCGGCTCGGGGGTTGACAATAAAAACCACGCGTCAAACGTCGTATCGAACGCGCAAGGATAATGATAATGGCTAAACGCTCGGATCAAAACTTAATGGTGGGACTGGATATCGGTACCTCGAAGATCGGCGCTATTGTCGCCGATGTGAGTGACGATGGTGTCATTGAAGTGATCGGCATCGGTTCTCACCCATCGAAAGGCCTGAAAAAAGGCGTGGTGGTGAATATAGAATCCACGACGCAATCCATTCAGCGGGCTGTGGAAGAAGCGGAACTGATGGCCGGTTGCCAGATTGATTCGGTGTTCGCCGGTATAGCCGGCAGCCACATTCAAAGCCTCAATTCCCACGGTATTGTGGCGATTCGGGATAAGGAAGTGAGCCAGGCGGATGTGGATCGCGTGATTGATGCGGCCAAAGCGGTGGCCATCCCCGCCGACCAGAAATTGCTGCATGTAATACCCCAGGAATTCATCATTGATGAGCAGGACGGCATCAAGGAGCCGGTAGGCATGTGCGGTGTCAGGCTGGAAGCGAAAGTTCATTTAGTTACGGGTGCGGTGAGCGCGGCGCAGAACATCGTGAAATGTGTAAAGCGCTGCGGGCTGGAAGTGGATGACATTATTCTGGAGCAACTGGCGTCCAGTTATGCGGTGTTAACGGAAGATGAAAAGGAACTGGGTGTGTGCCTGGTGGACATCGGCGGCGGTACCACGGACATTGCGGTATTCACCGAAGGTTCCATTCGCCACACCGCGGTGATTCCCATAGCCGGCGACCAGATTACAAACGACATTGCCGTGGCCTTGCGCACGCCAACACAATACGCCGAAGACATAAAAAAGAAATACGCCTGCGCGTTAACGCAAGTGGCCAGTCCTGATGAAAGCATTGAAGTGCCCAGCGTGGGTGATCGTGCCCCGAGACGACTGGCACGGCAAACACTGGCGGAGGTGGTGGAACCCCGTTACGAAGAATTGTTGACACTGGTGCAAAACGAATTGCGGCGCAGTGGGTTTGAGGACCTGTGTGCGGCGGGCATCGTACTTACCGGTGGTTGTTCCAAAATGGAAGGTGTCATCGATCTGGCCGAAGAGGTTTTTCATATCCCGGTGCGCCTGGGTATGCCGGGCAATGTCAGTGGTTTGATCGATGTAGTGAAGAATCCCATTTATTCCACCGGGGTGGGTTTACTGATTTACGGCAGTAGTCAACAACAGGGCGAGTTACGCCGTGAACGGCACGGCGAGTGGGCTGCCAAGAGTTTATGGCAGCGGATGAAAAACTGGTTTCAGGGAAATTTTTAAGCAAAGGTTGCGAAACAAATTAATACCGTCATAGGTGTTTAATCAGAGGAGCGAAAGACATGTTTGAGCTAATGGATGCGTATACACAAGGCGCTGTCATCAAGGTGATCGGTGTTGGTGGCGGTGGTGGTAATGCCGTTGAACACATGGTGCAGCAAAACATAGATGGCGTGGATTTTGTATGTGCAAATACGGACGCACAGGCATTAAAAAATACGTCCGCCAGAACGGTGCTGCAACTGGGTACGAATATCACCAAGGGATTAGGTGCCGGTGCAAACCCTGATCTTGGTCGCCAGGCAGCATTGGAAGACCGCGAACGCATTATGGAAGTGATCCAGGGTGCGGACATGGTGTTTATCACCGCGGGTATGGGTGGTGGCACGGGTACCGGTGGCGCGCCGGTGGTGGCCCAGATTGCCAAGGATATGGGAATACTGACGGTGGCGGTTATTACCAAGCCGTTTCCCTTCGAAGGCAAGAAGCGCATGCAGGTGGCTGACGATGGTATCAAGCAATTGACGGAATACGTCGATTCGCTGATTACCATCCCCAATGAAAAATTGTTGTCCGTTTTAGGCAAGAGTGTCAGCTTACTCGACGCGTTCAAAGCGGCAAACAACGTATTATTGGGTGCGGTACAGGGAATTGCGGAACTCATCACACGTCCGGGCCTTATTAATGTTGACTTTGCGGACGTTAAAACTGTTATGTCCGAAATGGGCATGGCGATGATGGGTTCCGGTTCCGCGCAAGGCGAAAGCCGGGCACAGGAAGCTGCAGAAGCTGCAGTAGCCAGCCCGTTACTGGAAAACATCGATCTTGCCGGTGCCAAAGGTATCCTGGTAAATATCACCGCCGGTATGGATATGGCCATTGGCGAGTTCGAGGAGGTTGGTAACACGATTAAAGCTTTTGCGTCCGAGAACGCTACAGTAGTCGTTGGAACCGTGATCGATCCCGAGATGTCTGATGATTTGCGGGTAACGGTCGTTGCTACCGGACTGGGTAACGCACTTCGCAGTCGTGAAAAGCCGGTGTCGCTGGTCGCCAAGGGATCCGATGGTCAAATTGACTATGGAAAGTTGAAACAACCCACGGTAATTCGTCAGCGGGCCAGCAACAGTGGTTTTACCCCTCAGGAAGACAACAATATGGACTATTACGATATACCGGCTTTTTTACGTCGCCAGGCGGATTGATTGTTAAGTGTGCACCGTTATTGATTGGCGCCGGGTATCACCCTTATATCGGGTAGTTTCAGAAATGTGTTGATCTGATGAAGGTGATGATCCTGTTATCGTTTTGAGATGCGGGTCACTAGGCATCCAACGGGTGCTATGCTATTATCCGACATCCGGCAGGGGGAACAGGCAGATAACACTAACTACTTTGAATTAAAAAGAAATTTTGATGATTAGACAACGTACACTTAAAAACGTCATTCGAGCGACCGGTATAGGATTACACACCGGCAAAAAGGTCTACCTAACCCTTCGTCCTGCCGCGGTGGATACTGGTGTTGTGTTTCGTCGCATCGATCTGGATACCCCTGTGGAGATTCCAGCCAAACCCGAAAACGTCGGAGATACACGCCTGTCCACGACCTTAATTAAAGGCGATGTACGGGTAGCCACCGTCGAACATTTGTTGTCTGCGCTTGCCGGATTAGGTATCGATAACGCTTATGTGGATTTGAGCGCGGCGGAAGTACCCATTATGGATGGCAGCGCCGGTCCCTTTGTGTTTCTGGTTCAATCAGCGGGCATCGAAGAACAAAATGCGCCGAAACGTTTTATTCGCATCAAGCGCCGGGTTATCGTTGAAGATGGTGACAAGTGGGCCCGTTTCGATCCTTTCGAAGGCTTCAAAGTTTCTTTTAAGATTGATTTTGAACATCCGGTTTTTCGTAACCGGTCGCAAACCACCAGCGTGGATTTCTCCAGTACTTCCTTTGTAAAGGAAGTGAGCCGCGCCCGCACCTTTGGTTTTATGCGTGACATCGAACAGCTGCGTGCCAACGATCTCGCGCTGGGCGGCAGCATGGATAACGCCATTGTCATGGACGATTATCGCGTCCTCAATGAAGACGGTTTGCGTTATGAAGATGAATTTGTCAAACACAAGGTTCTCGATGCGATCGGTGACCTTTACCTTCTGGGTTGCAGCTTGATTGGTGAATTTAGCGGCTACAAATCCGGTCATGCACTAAATAACCGCTTATTGCGGGCGTTGTTGGCGGATTCAGAGGCCTGGGAAACCGCGACCTTTGACGACATCGAGCACGCACCAATTTCCTTTACTCAGCCTGCTCTGGTGAGTTAATTCCTTTTTTTTAGCTTCTTTTAGCTATTGTATTGGCAGGGGCACTAACCTGGACCCTGCTGAATGCGTTACCTTGCCAGTTTATCTGTAACTCTTCATATCCGTTGACAACTTCGCATCCGCTTCGGTCTTTCGCCTGATTATGCCTAACACGTAATGAGCTGTTGCGTAACGATGAGGCTACCACATGCGTTAACGTTTTAATTTCTCGGAAAGTCCCTGCAAGGCCTGCTCAAGGGTTGGTGTTTTGGCAGCAGTGGTTTTTGATTGCGTTGATTGATCGTCCTGGAGCGGGGATGCGCTGTTATCCTGGGCTTGCCTGCTCTCTGTAGTTTTATCCGTGGAAGGTACTTTGTTCCGGCTGGTGGCACTGAACGGCTGTACCCGAAAGGTGATGTGTTGTATGTGTTTGAGCTCCGGTAGTTGTTTAATCTGCTCCAGTAGCATGGGGGCCAGGTACTTTACCCGGGTATGCCACACTGCCGAGTCGGTGCCGATGACAAGGGTGTTGTCCCGAACGTTGGCGACATAGATATGCTCGCTAAGGGGTTCATCGACCAGCGATTTTAAGCGCCCGGTTAACCGTTTGAGTTCTTTGGCGCGCCTGATTACCTGGGACACTCCGGAACCGCTGCGACTGAGCAAATGTCCTATTGACGGCGTTTGCGGCATGTTTTTTCCTTTTAATTTCATAAAGTTAAATAAAACAGGTGATCGCGCCGATAACAACTATACTTACTGTTGATAGTGGATTGATCAAAAGTCAACCAAAAGTTGGCCCAATAATTGAACACATTGTGAACAGGTTCTCATACTATCTGTGCTAAAACGCC
>JASFMT010000190.1:0-7119 GCA_050117455.1 Gammaproteobacteria bacterium
CGGCGGTCCATTCGGCGGTATGCGTGAACCAGCGTCCTCCATTGTAGTTGGTGTTGCCGGGGGCGGCTTCACTGACCGGTAACTGACCTTCGGGATTGTTTGAGTTGGTAATGACATAAAGCGCGTCAAATGATTGGCGATTGGCTTCGTTGGGTGCCGGCAGCGTGGTAGTGCCTTTGGTGCCCCAGACCTGTCCATCGCCGTAAACCGAGGGCATAAAATTGGGCTGGCCGGGATTCGCCATTGTCATACCGGATAACAACAAACCGGCCAGTGCCATCATTATTGTAAAAATTGCCTGCTTTGTGTACATAGGTCTCTCCTTGTCATAGGGTTGGAGTATCCAGATGACTGCTATATCTGGTATATGCCGTGAATCGTTGGCAAGTGCCTATGGTCGGTCGGTGAGGTAACAGCGGGTTCACGAAAGTATCACGTTTCTATCACGCACGTTTGGCACGACTAACGAAGCTTGCTTTGGGGAGGCAGCATATTCTCAAGCAATATATTGCCGCTTTTTTATAAAACAGCAGCAGGAGTAAGATGGCCGACATGAGGCTAACACTTTATCAAATAGATGCATTTGCCAGTCAGGTGTTTGAGGGTAACCCGGCGGCGGTATGTCCATTGGAACAATGGTTGTCGGATGACACCATGCAGCATATTGCTGCTGAAAATAATTTGTCGGAAACCGCGTTTTTTGTGGCGAATGAAGGTGGTTTTCATATCCGGTGGTTTACTCCAACTTCGGAAGTAAAACTCTGCGGCCATGCAACGTTAGCCAGTGCCTATGTTTTGTTTAATGAACTGGGCTATTCTGAAACAGCTGTACGATTTCAGTCAAAGAGTGGTGTATTGACAGTAGTGCGAGATGCTGACTGGTTGGTGATGGATTTTCCGGCACAGCCGCCGGTCGCCTGTGATATACCGGAGCCCATCAAGAATAGTTTTTCGATTGAGCCCGTCGCATGTTTAAAAGCGGAAGACTATATCGTGGTGTTTTCATCCGAAGCTGAGGTTAGCGCTGCCCGGCCTAAACTGGCAAAGTTGGAGGAGTTGGATTTGCGCGGGGTTGCGATAACTGCCAGAGGATCGACTTATGATTTTGTTTGCCGGTTTTTTGCACCGCGTTACGGTATTAATGAGGACCCGGTGACGGGATCGGCATACACCCAACTTGTGCCATACTGGTCAGATGTTTTGGGCAAACGGGAACTGAGAGCCCGGCAGTTGTCGGACAGAGGTGGTGATGTGCGTTGTGTTTATCAAGGTGACCGGGTATCCATTGCGGGCAAGGCAGTGAAATTCCTCGAGGCCACAATCGAGATCTAGCCGGGAGCCCGGTTTGATCGTGTGACTTAAGATAACCGGTTAAGCGAATCGTGCAGCATACGACTGTCTATTGCACATTAAGGTGTAGCCGATCAGGCATTTCATTCATTAAAAAGCCGGCAGTGGCTGAACCACTGCCGGCTATGTTACTGCTTAAACAACCGGGGCAGGGTTTACAGTGATACCCAACACCTTGTCCGGTTGCGGTGTCCTTTACGGACGCAGGTAAGCGTAGCCTTGTTCCTGCAGTTCAAGAATACGAGCTACACCAGCGGGAACAGTACCCACGCCTTCAGTCAACTTAGGTTTTTTACCGGTCTTTTTCTCGATCTTGGCCATGGTGTTTTCGCAGGCGCTGAACTTGATGTTTTGCACTGCCAGGCTTTTTACCCGTTTAGCTTCTTTGCTTTTGGGAGTTAACAATCCAAGACCGGGACCGTAGGCCACGATTTCGATATCAACGTTATCCATACCGTGCAGTTTTTGCAGGTTCACCGCATTGTTGAGCGCGATTTTCTGTGTGCGCGCATCATCAGTGCTGACCTGGATCACCATTTTGTGTTTGGCGTCGCCCGCGAAAGCGCTTTGCGCGGCTCCCAATACCAGTAACATAGTTGCCAGCATCAGCATAAATGAACGGTGGTTCAGAATACTTGGTTTCATAGATCCTCCACGTAACATATTGATTTTAAACGATATTATTTTAGTAGTGTCATCTGTCCCGTGACAGCTTATCATTAAGACGCAGTAAGGGTACCATTTATTCCACAATTCGATAAATAAATTTTTTGCCGGCTGGAATAATCCACGCCCGTAATGCGTCTAATTGTGGATAAAGATTATTTTATTATGGATACCGGTCAGGAGGGTATCACGATGTGGCGTCCGTTTGGACAGTCCCGGTTTCTACAAAAGCAATTACAGACTCGCTGGCAACGCCTGTATCGCATCGTGTATTCCTGGTGCCATGATCCGGATCTCGCCAGTGATCTGGTACAGGAAACCATGCGCAAGGCATTGCGAAAAAGTGACCAGCTTAAAAAAAGCGAGGCCATGAATGCCTGGTTGCTGGCGATTCTCACCAATTGTTGGCGCGATCATTGCCGGAAACACCGGGAAACCACGGTTTTTGATGAAGCGTTGCTGGCTGACGAGACCAGCGGGGAAGAAGATGGCGAGCGAATTTTAATCGTCACCCAGGTACGCAAGGCCATTGCCAAATTATCCCGGGAACAGCGCGAAGTGGTGACGCTGGTTGACCTTGAGGGATTGTCCTACAGCGAAGTGGCTGAAGTACTGGATATTCCCATTGGCACGGTCATGAGCCGTTTATGCCGTGCGCGGCGGCAATTGAAGACTTTACTGGAAGCGACCTTCACTGATGAAGAACCCTCTGCGCCGAATTTACGGAGAATAAAATGACATCTGACAACATGGTATCAGATGAGCAGTTAAATGCATTGCTCGACAATGAACTGGATGATGCGGAAAGCGCCCGGTTGATGGAAGTAATTCGCCAGGATAAGGCATTAAAATCGCGATTCTGCGATATGCGGCAAATCAAGGATAGTGTTATTCTGGCCTACAAGAATCCGCCGTTGCCGCGATCAACGGTTACTGCCGGTACTGCGCCCTGGTATCAGCACAAGGCAATGGTTGCGGTGGCCGCATTGGCGTTGTTTATCTTGGGTGGCGTCATGGGGTGGGCCTTTAATGCCACGATACGCAGCGACGACGGTGCATCTTTTTATACGGTGGACAGGCTCAATGCCACCAACGTCCGATCCAACCGAATGTTATTGCATCTGGCCACCAGTGATGATGATCGCGTCAAAGCAACGCTGCATAAGGTTGAAGAATTGCTGCAAAAATCGGATGCAGATAACAAACCCATCGAGATTGAAGTGGTGGCTAATTCTGACGGGCTTAATGTGCTGCGGCGCGGGTCTCCCTATGCGACTTATATCAAATCCATTGCCAGCCGTTATGACAACGTGTCGTTTATGGCTTGTGGCGTTGCCAAACAAAATGCCAAGTTGCGCGAAGGATCGGAAGTCGCACTGATTCCGGAAGCCGTTACCATTCCTGCCGCCCTGGAACAGATTCTAAAACGCGTTAAAAGCGGCTGGAGTTACGTGCGCGGTTAGTAACCGCGCACTACGCAATGGTGATGTTTTTGGAAAGACAGACATCCCGAAAAGCATCCGAAAACTAGACGTCTTCGTTGCGGCTTTCCGCTGCACCTTGCAATCAGGGATTACGCGATGGTGATGTCTTTGGAAAGATAAACATTCTGAATAGCGTTTAAAAGCTTAATACCGTCTTTCATGGGTTTTTGAAACGCTTTGCGCCCGGAAATCAGACCCATGCCGCCGGCCCGCTTGTTGATGACAGCGGTACGAACGGCCTGATGCAGGTCGTCAGTACCGGAAGCACCGCCGGAATTGATCATACCGGTACGTCCCATATAGCAACAGGCAACCTGGTAACGTACCAGGTCAATGGGGTGGTCCGTGGTGAGTTCTTCATAGACTTTGGGGTGGGTCTTGCCGAAGTCAATAGCCTGATAGCCGCCATTGTTTTGCGCCTGCTTCTGTTTGATGATATCCGCATCGATTGTCGCTGCCAGGTGGTTGGCCTGTCCGGTTAAATCCGCGGACACATGATAATCCACTCCTTCTTTTTTAAACGCGCTGTTACGCAAATAAGCCCATAATACTGCCACCATGCCCAGTTCATGGGCGTATTCAAATGCTTCGCTCACTTCCTGAATCTGCCGGCGTGATTCTTCCGATCCATAGTAGACCGTTGCGCCCACTGCAGCAGCGCCCATTTCAAAGGCTTGCTGCACACTGGCGAACAGGGTTTGGTCGTAATGATTGGGGTAGGTTAACAACTCGTTATGATTGATTTTGACAATGAACGGAATTTTATGCGCATAGTTGCGCGCGACACTGTTTAATACGCCCAGGGTTGAAGCCACCGCGTTGCACCCCCCTTCAATGGCCAGTTCTACAATACGCGATGGATCAAAGTATTCAGGATTAGGCGCAAAGGACGCGCCCGCGGAATGTTCCACGCCCTGGTCCACTGGCAAAATGGACAGGTAACCCGTGCCCGCCAACCGTCCATGTTGATAAATACTGTTAAGGTTGCGCAACACGCCGGGCTTGCGGTTTTTGTGAGCAACGACCCGGTCTATATAGTCAGGACCCGGTACATGCAAATGATCCGCGCTAATGCCCTGGCAGGTGTGTGTTAACAAATCGTCGGCTTCTTCCCCTAAAAGGGCAGTTATATCAGTCATTATTCGGGCCTCGCATTCAAACATTGGAATATTCTTAAAATATCCCTGTGGCGCAAATATGCATTGACATGAGTCATGTCCTGGTTTTTACGGCGGCGGGAATAGACTACAATGCGTATTTTTGTAACTTCAGCTTTTATTGGCATTGACCAGCGGCATTTTGCGACGGGAATATAGATGAATAGATTTGTGCAGTTAACCGTAATAATGGTGTTGCTGGTATCCATGGCTGCCAGCATTGTTCATGCTGCCGATCGTCGCCAGTACCAGCACGGCGTTGAACTGCTGGAGCATCCTGACGGGGGGTACTGGTTATTGTGGTCCAGTTCCCCCGGTAATCCGCCTTCAGGCGGGAAAAAAGTGGTCGTCAAAAGCGGTGAAAAATGCGAGTACTTTACGCACGATATTTATTACGCCCGTATCGATCCTGTCGCCCCGATTGTTAACGGGGATTCACTGATTGCGTTACCTGAAGCACAGGAACCGGTCAGCGCGGCTATCTCAGATGATGGAAATATACTGATCACTTATGAAGATGGTTCCGAAAATGATGTTACTGAAAATTGCAGTGCTTCCATACAACAACGTTACCGTTTATATAATAGCCGTTTGGAACCGAAAACAGCGATCCATACCGTAGCGACTCGCGGTGGCCATTCAGGTCACGCCGCTGCCGGAGGCGATCGTTTTATTATCGCGTACGCCGAAGGGTGGGTATATGGCGGGGGAGTGGATGGTGCGGGAACGGCGAACGACATTCATGTTGACGTGATTGATTCCCATGGTGTTGATATCCATCATCAGGCCATTACCATGGACAGTGGCGATCCCAGGGACTGGTGGCCGATGGTGGCAGCATCAAAACGCTATGCGTTGCTGGTTTGGCAGCGATGGGTCGCGAACCGGCGCTATGCGGATTTGATGTATAGTGTCTATGATTTGCAGCGCAATGAGCTGATTCGGGAAGTCGCGTTGCTCAAAAGCAATGTTTTATATTATCACTATAATGTTCAATACCTGGCGGCCGTAAATCGTTTTCTGGTAACTGGCGCAAATCTGGGTAACATGCGCGTACGATTATCCGGTAAGAATATCGCTGTCACAACGCCCAAAGCTTTTACCTATTTATTGAGTGAAACGGGCAAAGTGATTAGTCAGTGGCAAGCCAGAGAAGCGTGCAAAGACTGCGGCAGCTATCAAACTTATGTACCTGTTCGCGAAGCGCAACCGGCAATTTATAATAGCAACGCTGTCGTTAAGGTGCTGTATCCCGTCAAGCCGGGCGGTCTGTTACTGTATCGCATCAGTGCCAACAACATTGGAACGCCGCAGTACATCGCCGGCCGGCATAACTGGTTTCCCCTCGGTATTGACGGCGTGTTTTTTAATGCTTCACAGGCATTTTTTGCGAACCTGACACCCAGCGGTATAAAAAGCGTTATCGTTGAACTGCATTGATCTAAAGTAACTAAAGTGAATTTCAGCATTTAAAATACACCGGACTTATTTGCGCCGTGAAGATAATAAACAAAATCGCTCATTGGATTGACCGCAACATACTTGAGCTTGGCCGCGAAATGCGGCTGTCCTATTTACCGCCACTAATGGTTTACGTGGCCGCCGGTATTTCCGGATTAACCAATATTGTCGGTACCTTTTTCGTCAAGGACTACCTCGATCTGTCAGCAGAGTTTCTGGCCGCGTTGGGGTTCTGGGCGGGAATCCCCTGGGCGTTGAAAATGCCTTTGGGGCATTTGGTGGATCTGATCTGGAAGTTCAAATCCCTGATGGTTTTTTTCGGCGCATTTTTAATTGCCGTGAGTTTACTTATCATGATCGGTTTGCTGGCAAACCCCGATGCAATGCGCGAATTCATGCCGGCAGAAGCCTGGTTCGTCATAAGCGCGTTGCTGGCACCGGTCGGTTACGTGGTCCAGGACGTGGTGGCCGATGCCATGACCGTTGAAGCCGTACCCAAAGTTGACAAGCAGGGCCAGCCATTTGCGCCCGAAACCAAACGTCTCATGCATACCACGATGCAAACGCTTGGCCGTGTCGCAATAATCAGTGGCGGCATCATTGTCGCGTTGCTAAACGTGTTTATGTTTAAAGATGTCAATCAGCTAAGCGCAGCACAGAAAGTTGCGATCTATATCGACATTCACCAGATTGCCCTGTTGATACCATTAATATCAGTGCTGGGTGTCAGCCTGGGTTACTACCTGAAACTGCGTGGCTATCGGCACTTTCGAGATCAGGGTTATGCACGTCACGATGCCTGGAACATGGTGAACATCGTGGAAACCAATACCGAGCCTAACTGGTGGATTCTGGGCGGCAGCCTGATATTTGTGGTGTTTACCCTGGTTATGGGTATCGGTGAAATCCCGTACAACCAGGAAATTATATTTGCAGGGTCGATGTCCATCGTGATATTTCTGATGTCCCGTCTGGTACAGGTGCTTGATGTAGATGCGCGG
>JASFMT010000191.1:0-7021 GCA_050117455.1 Gammaproteobacteria bacterium
CCTAAATCTGGCTGAAGCCAGAAAAACCCAGTTCAGGAGTTTGCACGATTGTTTTATCCGCGAGCTGAAGGAGGGTGCACGGCCAGTTGACATGAACCAGCAGACTATCGTCAGCCCGTGCGATGCCGTCGTTGGGGCGCATGGCAAGATTGACGGCGTGGAACTCATTCAGGCCAAAGGCTTTCCTTATACTCTAATGGACTTACTAGCGGATGCCGAACTGGTTGATAAATACCGCGATGGTATTTTTGTCACGCTGAGGTTGAAATCGACCATGTATCATCGTTTTCATGCCCCTTATGACTGCCATGTCTCCGAAGTCAACTACATATCCGGTGATACCTGGAATGTTAACCCCGTCGCTTTGAAAAGGGTGGAACGCTTGTACTGCAAAAACGAGCGGGCGGTAATCAACCTGCAATTGAATGGTGACCATGGATCCGTTACCCTGGTGCCGGTTGCCGCGATACTGGTGGCCAGTATCCGGCTGAAATTTTTGCAGCAAGTTCTCGATCTCAAATACAAGGGGCCTAACCACATCGCGTGTGATGCCAGTTTTCGCAAAGGGCAGGAAATGGGGTATTTTCAGCACGGCTCAACCATTATCGTTTTTGGCACTCAAGAACTTAATATCTGCGCAAATGTTAAAAGCGGTGATATCATCAAGATGGGACAGCCTTTGTTACAGATTCGCTAAATGGCAACGCATATCCCGGCTAATAATGCCTTTAATCATCCGTATATCTCAAAATCAAAAAATTTTCGATAAAAATTCTGGTTTGTAATAGCTATGTCATATTTTTGACATAAATATACCGTATCTGAACAAATTTAAGGGAACAGTTGCCATGACTTTTTATGAAGAATTACAACAGCAGCGTTGGGACGACCACCGCTACTACCATCAAAGCCGTGTCAATCAGGCATTGCACTTGTTAAGTGCGATGAGCTTTTTAAGTGCTTATGTATTACTGTTTATCAATCCCGTTGCGGCGGTACTAATGGGCTGGATTGTTGCCATGTGCTTACGGCAGGTGGGTCATTTTTTCTTTGAGCCCAAAGACTACGATAAAATCAACCAGGCAACGCATGAGCATAAGGAACAAATCAAGGTCGGGTATAACCTGCGCCGGAAAGTTGTGCTGCTTTCCATCTGGATCGTATTACCCGCAGTGTTGTTTTTCGAGCCGACCTTTTTCGGTGTGTTTGAAGCGCATACCAATACCTACGGTTATCTGTATAACTTAAGCGTTCTTTGGCTGGTATTGGGCGCCGGCGCATTGGTATTCAGAACCGTGCATTTGTTTTTTTTGCAGAATGTGAAAGCCGGTCTGGTTTGGTTTACCAAAATATTGACCGACCCGTTCCACGACATCAAGATGTATTACAAGTCGCCTTTCTACCTGTTGAAGGGTGAAATGTACGATCCAATGACCCACGTGCATTCGTAATACCCTGGGTAGAAAAACGAAGTTACCAGCATTGCCTGGTTAAATCGAATAGCGGTCACCGCTCTATGGCAATGCCACTGAGTGGTGTTTTTAAGTTAGAGCTTGAAGATACTCGCCACCATTTCACGGAAAATTTGTTTCTTTATGGCCTCGTTGGTCAAAGAAGGATCCTGCCACCACCATCCATCCTGCTGCATGGCCTCAGCGGCAGCGACAAACCGCTGCATCACTGCCTCGTAGTCATCTTCGGAAAAATTATGGCTCATGATCATGCGCCCGCTGCCAATCCAGCTGATGGCCAGGCCCTTGGCGCGTAAATAATATTGAAACATCCAGTTATAGCGGCTCGGCTCGGTATACAGGATGGTCCAAATGGAGGCAAGGTTGACGATTTTTACCGGTAGTTGCTTGCCGGCAAGGCGTTGGTTGAGGTCCTTGACGCGCTGGTTCCAGAGCTCATCCACCGTGTCATAGCCAGCGCGGATCTCCGGTTCTTCAATGCGTTTTAAAAATTCGTTCATGGAGGCCATAACATAGGGATGGGAATTGAAGGTACCGCGGGCGAAACAGAAGTCAACGGGTCGATTGTCTTTAAACCGCTTCATCAGGTGGTGTTTGCCACAGACCACGCCTACGGGAAGGCCGCCCCCCAGTGTTTTGCCGTAGGTGACGATATCCGCGTTGACCTTGAAATATTCCTGTGCTCCCCCGTAAGCCAGGCGGAAACCGACAAATATTTCATCCATAATCATCACGATGCCGCGCTCGTCACAGATTTGTCGAAGTTTCTGTAGCCATTGCGTGTAGGATTTGCGGTCATAATGAGCCTTGCGGCCGCTGGCGATTAGCATTGAATCGCCCGGCGCATTGCTGTTGGGGTGCATCGCCTGAAGAGGATTAATCAGGATACAGGCAATGTCTTTACGGGTCCGCAATACACGTACCGTATCCTCATCCATATCTTTCAGCGTATACACATCATTGGTCGTGCGTTGATTGCCAATACCCGGTTGCACGCCGTCCCACCAGCCATGATAGGCGCCGCAAAAGCGCACCAGGTGCGAGCGCCCGGTGTGGTAGCGCGCCAGGCGCACCGCCTGCATGACCGCTTCAGTGCCGGACATATGAAAGGACACCTCATCCAGCCCTGAAATCGCTTTTAACTTGCTAACGTTCTCGCTAATCAGCGGATGATAGGGGCCGAGCACCGGGCCCAGTTCTTTAACCCTTTCGATCCCCTTGTCCATGCAGTCCTTGTAAAAATCATAGCCAAAAACATTAACCCCATAGGAACCGGTAAGATCGTAAGACCAGTTGCCGTCCAGGTCTTTTATCCGGGTACCGGAAGATGCGGTCACGATATTTCCAAGCTTGATGCGTGACTTAACGAATTTTGAATATTGGAAAGGAACGCGATAGGTATTGGTGAATAACACGTCGGAAATGCTGTTTTCCAGTTCTTCACTGGCGGCGATTGATTCCGGTGACTTTTTTCTATAATAGTTGGCCAGATTATCAAATGCCACGCGACGCCGTTCCGCCACTTCCTGCGGTGCGCCGTCGCAGCTAAAGATGCGGTCTTCCCCGATTTCATAGTACGGGATTAATTTCGACACGCGGCGGGACATTTTTGCATGTCCTGACAGGGAAGGGTGCTTTGCTTTAGACAGCTGGAGGCGGATTACCGCCTTTCGAAGCACAAGCAGCACAACGATAATATACAGGATATATAACCAGGTTTGCATATCCACGGATTGTCCTCAGTTAGCAAATATAGAATTGCGTTTCCTTGGCCCGGCATGCAGGTACGTATTGCTGCAGGGTTGCGAAAATACCCTGTACAGACCTGTTGGGTGCAAGAGTTGTTGCAGAATGGTGAAATGGACTGGCAAAACTATATTCGAATTTGATTTATTTCGGTCTATTTCCAAAATCGAGTCGTTAACAGATTGTCGAACTGGTCACAATGTTAAGCATTATACACATCAATATGACAATTTTGTCATTTTCATGGGCTAATTTCATAAAAGCGTCATGTGACCTAAATATCATCGAAAAAATTATGTATTGGTACCGATTCTTGCCGCTGAGCGACACGATTTTACAGGTGGTTTAACATGCTTATATCCGTAGTAACAGAAACGTTCTGGCCGGAAATTAACGGCGTTGCAATGACATTGCACAGGCTGGTTTCAGGCTTGGTGGACCAGGGCCATCAGGTCCAGTTGGTATGTCCGCATCTTTCGGAAAGACCGGTCGTGGAATTGCCCAACGGTGTGTCGTATCACCCCGTCAGAGGATTCCCGTTGCCGGGATATAAAGAAGTCAGTATTGGATTTCCGTCAAAAAAATATCTCAACAATCTATGGCGGTCGGCCAGGCCCGATGTGATTTATGTTGCGACGGAAGGACCACTGGGCTGGTACGCGGTTAGAGCAGCAAACCGGCATGGAATTCCAGTCACCAGCGGATTTCATACCAATTTTCATTCCTATAGCCGTCACTACAAGCTGGGTGTACTGGAAAACGTGGCACAACGCTATCTGGCGGCCATGCATAACAAAACGCTTACCACCATCGTTCCTACCGAGGAGCAAAAAACGATGCTCAAGACGATGGGTATTCGCGACGTCTCCGTCATGGGTCGTGGCGTGGATACGCAGTTATTTTCGCCGTTTAAAAGAAGCGACGAATTAAGAAAGCAGTGGGGTGTAACGGCCAGCGATCCCGTAGTGCTTTATGTGGGACGTATTGCGGAAGAGAAAAATCTAAATCTGACGGTTGAAGCTTTCTACGCAATGCGACAATTGAACAATAATATCCGTTTCGTGCTGGTTGGCGACGGTCCGATGCGTAAAAAACTGCAAAAAGCCCATCCGGATTTTATTTTTGCCGGTACCCGCACCGGTGATGATCTGGCAGCACATTATGCGTCCGGTGATATCTTTTTGTTTTCCAGTCTCACTGAAACGTTCGGTAACGTTATCCTCGAAGCCATGGCCAGTGGCCTTGGCGTGGTTGCTTTTAACTACGCGGCGGCCCATATGCATATTGCAGAAAGCGAAAACGGACTTTTGGCCGCTACTGACAATGCTCAACAGTTTATCGACAAAACCAGGGTTCTTGTTCAAAACGAGTTATTACTCAAAAAGATAAAAATCAATGCTGCTAAATATGCGCAACAACATAGCTGGCCGGTGATCGTGGACCAGTTCGAGAAAATTCTGTGCCGGTATATTAAAGGCGATCCTACCGACTGGAAGCAGGCCCTGGGCGGCATGTAACAGTCTGTTTAACGATCAACAAAGTGCGTGGCGGAATATCAACTAATGCCAAACGTTGTTCAGGAGAAGGTTTTTGTTGATTACGTTGGACAGTAGTCGTGATTTTGTTGATCGCTAAAAAAGCCCGGCAATTGCCGGGCTAAGTCGGATGGTATATTTTTATCAATAGCGAGTTATAGGTTAGGGACGTGATACCGTAATAGTTGTACCGTCACTATCGCCATCGGGATCCGAGTTGGCGGTGGCATCATAATTCAACGCCGCGTGACTGATATTATTTACTGTCAATGTTAATGCAGGTCTTTTAAATCGAGCATTTTCAGAGGTCTGGCATTGGCCGTTGGTATCGGTTGTACAAGTTTCGGTTTTCGGGTTACGTTTACCGGTCCAGGTCGCTGTTACGGTTGCGTCCGCGACCGCTTGACCGGCGCCGTCTACAACTTGGACCACAACAGTGGCCTCCCAGCGCTTTGACGATAGCCATATGGCGTTGCCATCCAGGTCACCGATATTGGCCATAACCGGCGGATTACTGCCATTTTCTACATTAGTCACAATTGGGCTCGCACCAGTTACCTGATTAGCGCTATCAGTGGCACGGGGATCAACAATGTGATTACCGTTACCAACCGCCGTTGTATCCCAACTGAACTCGTAAAAACCACTACCTGCGTTGTAGACCGCGGCTTGCCACGCGCCTCCATCGATTGCGATTTCAACTGCCAATGTGCCCTTGGCATCTTCGCTATCGGTGGCGTCAACCTGGATTATTGTGGTACCTGATACCGTGCTGCCGTCGGCCGGGTTGACAATGGTTGCAGCAGGCGGGTTGTCGGCTGGTGGGGTCGTGCCATCGAGGTTCAGGCCAACGAGAACGGCATCGTGATCAGACGCACGGTAAGCGTCGTCATTATACAGACTGGTAATCTGGTCCGCTGATTTATACTCCATGTTGTAGTCCAGTGCGCGCGGTTCATCGGCATTGATGTGCCACTGCGTTATGCCGGTCACTTGGCTTGTCAGATTACCACTTGCAAGCGCGTGATCGAGATAGCCTGCCTGTCCCATAAATACATAGCTGTACGCGCTACCGGCACCGACGTAGGTATCAATCAGGTCGGTGTACCCAGCGTTTTTGATTGCCGTTACCGGATCTTCCTTGGCGTAGGCGTTAAGATCACCAATGATGAGAAAGTCGCTATCGCCACTGTTGGTGGGATCGGTAGCCAGCCAATCAACCAGTGCTTCGGCGGCGCTGGTGCGTGTCTGGTTACAGTTGCCCTGGCCGTCGCCAGTGTCAGGATCACCCACATCACCACAGGCAGATCCTTTGGACTTGAGATGGTTGACGGCAACTGTGACGCGGCCGCCGCTGGCAATCTCATTAAAGGTTTGAGCCAGCACGGGGCGGTTCTTGGTGTCAATAAAGCGTGAATCCACCGATGAGTCCAGAATCGCCGCGCTGCCGGCCGGTGAAATGGTTTCAACACGATAGACAAGACCCACGGCGATTTCATCACTGCCGATCTGCCCGATACCCGGGTTGACATATGCGTAACTGGTTCCTTGTGGTGCCGCTGCATTCAATCCGTTGACCAGGTCCGCGATAGCACTGCTGCTGCCATAGCCGTCATTTTCAATTTCCATCAGGCCGATTATGTCGGCATTTGTCGAAGTAATCGCGGCTATGATTTTATCCCGCTGCCGTTGAAATTCTTCCGCCGTGTCCGCACCGCGCGCGGTGGGAAAACCGCCGCCCTGGCCGTTGCCGTTAAAGTAGTTAAGGACATTAAAACTGGCGACTTTAACTGATCCGCCAATGGTTCCGGGAGTGGAGGTCCGCGCATTACTGGCGACGAAAGCCGGTGTTTGCGTCGGGTGTATCCGGTAATAATCAAAGGCGAAATGCATAACACCTGTGGCGCCGGCAACCGTATCACCGCTGCGCAACGTATTAAACGCGGTCAACTCGGATGAGGGATGAATAATCGGGTCCGGGTTCTGAACCGTGCTGCCGTCATCCAGCAGGATACGATTCAAATCATTGGCCGATTGTTGCGCTACAGCATCCGCGCCGGGTAATACGATATTGGTTGGCGCCATCAACCGTCCACCGGAAGACAACCATACTTCACCATAACGGCCCAGGTTGTAGTTTTCCGTGACGCTCAGCGTTTGGGGCAGGCTGACCCGCATGCCTTCATAACGCTCAAGGATACTGATATCGGTCAATGGCAAATAGATCTGTGCCGCACTGGGTAATGGATTACCGCTGCTGACTATCGT
>JASFMT010000192.1:0-7018 GCA_050117455.1 Gammaproteobacteria bacterium
GTGGTTTGGTTGGCCTGGTCGATGTTTAGTGATACTAGGCATAACCATGGATTTTGGGTGGCATTTTTATTACCTCTAACCCCTGTTATCGTTCCAGTGCTCTGGATTGTATATATTTTCATTAAGTATTCTTCATATCTAGTATTCGTCATAATTGGGCGACGAGAAGATCACGAAGAGTTCATTAGAAAACTAAAAGTTCGTACGGGATTTTTTCTTTTTTTAAATAACAGAATCCAGTAAAAAAAAATAGCTAAAAAGAAGCGCAATAATTTCAATTCAGATCAACGAAAGTAGCCCAGGTGTAGCTCGCGGAACCCGAGGAGGGGGCTAGACCCTGTGAAGCAAGTAGCCCGGGTGCAGTTTACGGAACCCGGGGAGGGGATTAAATCGTATGGTGTGGTTCCTCTATTACGCCTACAGTCCATTGAGGCTACTTGCTTTTCAGGCAGTAGTTAATAATTTTACCAATTTAGGTTATTCACGTTTAAGTCAACAATTTGATTTAAAGCGGTTGCCTAATATTGGCGGCTTTGTGGTAAAAACAACGTGGGCGACTAGCTCTCCTCCAGTTGTTGCAGGTCAGGGTCCAGCACGGCGCAAGCATCGCTAATGCCGCTGATCGCCCCAAATTCATCTTGATTTAAAAGCATTTCGGGCTGGTCACCGAGCGCGATCGCCGCGTCGGCTACGGCATGGGCCCAGGTGCAGCCATTGGCGAACAGCATGCCTTTTTCATCCAGTGTGCCGCCGTGATTGGTATATCCAAGCACCGGATTCAAGGTGGGATCAGTTATTAGTGGCCAGATGGTCCCGGCATAGGGTTCGGGATGGGTGTGGGTGAGAAATACCCGAACGTCGGCAGTGGAAGGGAATAATGCTTCGATGATTTCCGGCGAGGCCAGGTGTTCTTTTTCCTGTGCATCACGGGGGATTCGAAATTTGCCAGGCTCCTGCAAATAAATGACGGCATGTTCGACGCCGGTATACTCTAGCCGGGTGGATGCCTTTAAGGCTTCCTGCAACTGATAACCACCGGTCGCTACTATCAATAGTTCTTCACTTGCGTTGCCGGTACCGCGTAACCGCACGGCACCGTGGTTTGCCAATTGTTGTGCCTGTTCGGGTGTAAAGTGCACCGGCAAAGGTCGCTTGGGAATAACCAGGGTATGGATTTGACCGTGGGTGGCATAGGTGTGTTGTAGCGCAGCAATGGCGCTGTTCCAGTCGGCGGGAAAGATCACCCGCGAGACATCGGTCATTTCATTCATCAGGGCCTCACAGCAGGTAGGGTCCTGGTGGGACTGTTCGTTCTTGCCGTTTTCCCAGGTGTGTGACGTCAGGATTACCGGCACTGATAACCAGCCGGGCAGATTACCGTCTTCCCTTTGGTGGCGGGCAAAAATCAGTTCCTGGCGTATGGCGCCGAGCATTTTCACGCCAAACGCTTCATAGGTGGCCACCAGGTTGATGCCGCCTTTGTTGGCCAGCGCCGCGTTGACAACCGCTTCTTCATTGAGTGCGGTAATAACCTGGCCGTCGATAGCTTCGGCGATCCCGGGTTCAGGGTTTGTGACACGATGTTTAAGCCGGTCCAGAGTACCATCCAGTTTGTTGCTGCGCATTTCATCCGGGTTGCCCACGCGAACGCGTAATTGAGGATTGGCATCGATGATCTGGCAAAAATAACGGTCAATACCTTCCATTGCACTGACCACGGTGCTGTGTCCTTGCTGTTCCGAAGTGTCTTGCCAGAGTGGTTCCGGTAGCTGTGGTGTTTTGACGTTGCGCCTGGCAAGAGCATGGTCCCGTTCCCTGGGACGGTTTTGACTGTCATGTTGATTCAATACCCGGATGGCTTTGTCAAGATCACGGTGATCGACCCATAGTGCCCGAGCGCCTTCGTTAAACTCTTTTCGCGCATCGCTATCGGTTGCGGGATTACCCCTTAACGGCAGGTTATGAGCCCGGTTGGTGCCGGCCCCGGGAAAACCGAAACCTTTTTCGGTGTTGGCAATACCGTAATACAATGGCACGGGATAGTGGCTGTCACCCCGGTTCACGTTTTCGGCCGCTTCCATCAGGCGGGTTTCCATTTCGATAATGGCCCAGGCGAATGACGCGGGATCGCGGCCGTCTATGATAAGTGGGGTAAAATTATTCAGGCGCAAATGTTGTTCGAACCACTGGGCGCCGCCTTTCATCGCCATGGAGGAGCGTTGGTCGATGCGCCGGCCATTCATGATCATAATGGGGGTAACCAGTCCACTGTCTTCTGCGCGCCACCAGCGCGGTGCCCAGTCGCTTCCCCGTTGTTCCTCAAATGCGCCGTCACTCAAAAATGCTACCAACCTTTCACCGGGTAGTGGCATATGGGGATATTGCAGTTCCGCAAAACCAAGGTAACCGCCTTCCATGATACCACCTGCGGTATTTGTGTTGACGTGACTGCCCAGGGGAGATTGCGGTTTACCGTCCGCGCTGATGGCATAGGAATAAAAATCCTGTACAAACCGGCTTAAGCCGGCTTCGCTGGTATCATAACGTTCGGCATGCGCCGGATTCATATTGCCAATCAATAAATTCATGGCATCGATGGCTGATACGCAGTGACCCTGTCCCATGAGCCATGAACGGGTAAAGCGCGTTAAGGCATTGGCAGCGAGATAGCCGGCGTAAGCGGGCACCATGTTCAGGGAGCCACCGGTATGACCTTCCGGCTTTTGCTTGAAATCTTTCGCTCTAAGGTCGCGGCCATCGGGATGTACGTGTTCGGCATAGGTCATGTGGACGACCAGCCACATGGCCGCGCTGGTAAGCCGGTCCGTGGCGGCGAGTATGCGAAATACCTCGTCTTTGTTCTGGACTGTGTTCCAACGCAACAGTTGATCTGCAATTTCATAAACCTGCACCTGCGTGGTGTCGCTGTGACGAATAACGCCATAGCCTTCCGCCCAATGGGCAAACGCGGTACTGTCACTGCGGAACTGGGCCGCGAGCTGCTTTATATGGCCCTCATTGGAACGTTGGACGGTTTCAGTTGCCATGCTATTGACTCCCGGGTAAAAGTTAGCAATTCGCCTTTGATGGTTGTTAACGGAGCACGCTGGTTTTTGACAATGAATCTACAGCGCTACGAAATATTGTTGTACGTAAAAAAGTGAGTAAAGCAGTCTACAGGTTATTGTGTTTATCAGGCCCGTAACACGGTACGTGCTTCGTTAATCAAGATAGCCGCTTCATCAACGGGTATGACACGTACGTCGATCGTACTGTTATCCGCGCTGATTTTTGCCTCTTTGCCGATGGTGTTTTCGTTACGGCTTTGATCGAGCTGAATACCACACCATGCCATGTGCGTTAATATGTGCGAACGCACCGGGGGAATATGTTCGCCCACGCCGCCGCCGAAGACAATGCCGTCCACGCCACCCAGTACTGCCTGATAAGCACCGATATATTTTCGGACACGGTAACAATAGGCCTCCACCGCCAGGCGGCACTGTGGGTCGGGATCGTCAATAATGTCACCCATGCTGTCACTTTTACCCGATAAGCCCAGCAGCCCCGATTCCTCGTTAATTAATTTTTCGATGTCATCCACGCTCATGTGTTGTTCGCGGATCCACTGGAAAATGATACCGGGGTCGATATCACCGCTACGCGTTGCCATGACAAGCCCTTCAGCAGGAGAAAACCCCATGGATGTGTCCAATGGTGCGCCGCTCCTGTTTGCCGTGGCCGAACAGCCGCCGCCAAGTTGCAGCGTAATCAGATTGCCGCCTTCCGGCAGGTCGGGTCGTAGTTCGCACCAACGTTGCCACATGGCCTGGTGGGCGATGCCGTGAAAACCATAGCGGCGTATTTGCTGGTCGCGGGCAATCTGGCCCGGGATGGCATAAGCGCTGGCTACCGTGGGCAGGTTGGCAAAATAGGCGGTATCAAAGACTGCCACTTGCGGTTTGCCGAGGTATTGGCGGGATGCCTGTATCCATTGCAGTGCCATTGGGTTATGTAACGGCGCCAGACGGGAAAGATGTTCGATCTGCTGTTCGGCTTGCTGGTCGATCAGGCAACTTTTCACGAAATGACTGCCGCCATGCACGACGCGGTGTACGACTGCGTCGACTTCCGCGGGATCCGGTGCAATGGTTCTGAGTACCTGTTCCGGGCTATCCTCGCCGGAGGAATCGTGGTGGGAGCTAATACATTCCGAATGCTGATCGTCGACGTCAAAAAGATCCAGTTTACTTGACGTGCTGCCTGTATTAACTGTCAATAATCTCATTATGTGTCAATCCCAAACATCTTGCGGCGGTTATCAGCCGAATTAAAAAAACCGAATTTACTTTGCGTACCTGATTATATAAAGGATAGGAGCTAATTTGGGGCTCAGCGACCTTTTAAAAGTCGAGCCCAATGAAAAGTATGTATTGAGTTGCCCTTGCTCGCATTGCGTTTTTTCAATACTTCGATTCAAAGCATTATCAAGTTAATTCAAGGTAAACGATGTTGAGCTTTGTCAAAAACGCACTTCCGGAGGTGCTTGCGGCGGTATTTCCGCCGGTTGTTGTCCGGGTGGAATTTCCTGTGGCGGTTGCGAGGGGTTTTCCGGTGGCTGGTCCGGCGGAAAACCCGGGGGTTCTTGTTCGGGCGGTATCTCTTCCGGTTGACCCGGCGGTACTTCCTCCGGGGGTTCCTGGCTGGTCACGTGGGCTGTTTTCATGAGTCAATCACCTGTTTCAGTAGGTATTCGTAACATCCTAATAGCCCGGTCGGTAATTACATTGAACCAGGTCAATAGACAACATAATTACCGTCGGACTACGAAATCCAGTACACATATATCGCCCAGTACCTCTGGTTGCTGGTTTACTGCTATTTAAGATCCTGGCAGCGTTTTAACAGCGCATGGCAAAATACGTCCAGGTCATCCGGCTTGCGCGAGGTGATCAGGTTACCGTCCTCCACAACGGATTCGTCGATCCATGTGGCGCCGGCGTTGATGAGATCGGTACGTACCGACGGCCACGACGTGACGGTTTTGCCTTTTACCACGTCCGCTTCAATAAGTAGTTGTGGACCGTGGCAAACGGCGGCTATGGGTTTGCCGGTTTCAAAAAAATTACGCGTAAAGGTCACCGCGGCATTATTCATCCGCAGCCGGTCCGGGCTATAACCACCGGGTATGACGAGGGCGTCGAAATCCTCCGGTGACACGTCATCCACCGCCTTTTGTACCGTTGTGGTGGTTTCGTTGCGTTTACCTTTGATCTCCTTACCGGCCTTGTCGCCGATAACGGTGACGTTATGGTCGGCGTCGATAATCTTCGAGTACGGTACGCTGAACTCGCTGTCTTCAAAGTCGTTATCCACTAATATTGCAATATGCGCCATGGTCTTTCTCCTCTCCAGTAAAAAGTTATTCAATAAAAATGGTTGGTGCACGGGATTGGTTAGTATTTCACATCAAACTCGCGGGTGTACCAATGACAAAAATCAATCCAAAAAAAATGGCCACCAGGGGATGGTAGCCAAATATAAGAGGAATCAATGCACATCAGGGAGAGGATGTGTCTTCATTGATTTCGCTAGAGAGTTTAAAAGACCTTTGCCGGGGCTGACATTGATATTTCGCAGTTGATTGGTAATGATTTTAAAATACGGGTTCCGGACAGATAATGAAGAAATTATGTGCAACATATGAAGACGGCCACGGGTTTTTGGTTGTCAATGATTAAACAGGCGCCCAGGCGAGCCACGCAACGCCACCGCCATATAACATCAACACGATGCTGCTTTCCAGTCCAATATTGGCAAAGCCATGCTTCTGTCTTTGTAGCATGCCGAGTAATATCGTGCCTGTCATTACCAGGGTTAACGCCAGTAAAAAATGCTGTTGCGGTTGCAATGCAGCATAAATACTGCCCGGCGCGTAAGTGACATCGGCAAGGGCAACCAGTAATGTATCGAAGGCATTGCCGCCCAGAATATTTCCCACCGCCAATGTTAATGCCCCGATGCGAACGGCGGCGTAGGCGGTAATTAATTCCGGTAGCGAACTTACCAGACCGGTTAATAGCACGCCGGCCAAGGTTTCCGACATGTGCGTGTGATGACTAATCGCTATGGCGCTTACCGCTAATGCCCATCCTGATGCCGCCATCACAACGGCAAACAAAAAAAACCATAGCCATAGTAAAGATTGTTTGCTATTAGCGTAGCGTTTATCCGTTTTAATGTCCTGCGAGGTACGGGTTTCCCGTGTCATTTGCGGATGCCACATGGGACGATCGGCAGATCGTGAAATCAGTTTAAGGCCAAAGATATAAACCAGGACGATGACTGGGGTCATGGGATGAATGCCGAACAGCTCGACCTCGGGATAGGCCAGCGCCAGTAAAGGCAAAGCCAGTAGCGTCATCAAAAAAGCGCTGATAGTCAGGTTCTCTGCCGAGGCGGCGGCATGCTCAAGGTTCGCCTTGCGATAGGTGAAATCCACCACTGCCAGAAACGCGGTTTGGCCGGCGATGCTGCCAATGGCATTACTGACGGCCAACTGCGGATAGTTATTCGTGGCGGCCGTTATGGTGGTTGCAATTTCCGCCAATGAAGTAAATGCACCCACGAACAAAACACCCATTAAGGCTTCGCCGAGCCGGGTTTTCTGCGCCAGCGTTGCCGCAACGTGGGTGGTTTTGGTGCCAAATATCACGATTAACACAGCAGCCACGGCAAAAAGCACAACACTGCCGGAAAGGGTTAGATCGGGTATTTGATGCATGGATTGGGTTCCAGCCTGAAATAAGATAGATAAGACGTCATGGTACCGGTCATAGTAACGGCTATAGTACCGCCAGATACGTAAAGCGCCTGTCTCAGCAGGGTATATGCGCGATCTTTTTCGCCACTATGATACATGCATTCCCTGTGGCATTGATAATTCGCAAGTTCAAACAACATGGCGAACATAAAAGATCGTTACTGGGAGTTGTATCGGTGATGAACGAGTGGTTTT